>CAXSED010000031.1:0-39027 GCA_964236475.1 uncultured Chthoniobacterales bacterium | reverse complement strand
TCGCGGGCACCAACGGCGGCTACTTCCAACCCGATTTCGACCCGGTCGGCCTGCTCGTCGCGGAGGATAAGCTGGTGCGGGGGCCGTCCCGCGCCCGGCTGCTGAGCGGCGCGCTGGTCGTCACCGACCACCACATCGCGCTGCGCCGGTCCACCGAGCCGCTGCCCGGCAAACACGCGCACCAGGCGATTCAATCCGGCCCTTTTCTCGTCGAAGGCGGGCGGCTCGTGCCCGGCCTCAACAACGTCCGCAGCGCGCGGCGCACCGCCGTCTTCACCGACGGCGCGCACCGCTGGGGCCTCGTCTCCACCACCGGACTCACCCTCGACGAACTGGGCGCGGTCCTGGCCGATCCCGCGCTGCTGCCCGGCGGGCTGACCATCAACCGCGCGCTCAACCTCGACGGCGGCAGCTCCACCAGCCTGTGGACGGAACAACCGGGGCAGGCTCCGCTGTATCTGCACGAGTTCGGCATCGTGCGCGATTTCGTCGGGATCGTCCCGCGCGCGGGTCGGGACAAAAAGTAGGTACCGAGTTTTCAATTCCGCGCCAACCGGCGGCGAAAGCGCAGGGCCACCAAAGCGGCGATCCCCACGCCCATGGCGCCGACGGTGCCCGGTTCCGGCACGGCGTTGAGCGTCGCGCCCGAGAAGGTGAACGTGTCGTTGGCCAGCGCGGCGGCGGTCAAGCCACCGGAAATGGTGACGGTGATCGGCGAGCCAGCCGTGACGGCAGCCGGGGTCATGAAGTTGAAGGTGGAGGTGGTGGTGCCGTTGAACAGGTTGAGCGTGTTGGCGATGCCGAGCAGGCCGGTGCCGCCGGAGGCGCTGTAGATGGTGGTCGGCGTGCCGTTTTCCACGGTCGAGAACATGACGTTCAAGCCGGAAAGCAGGCTGAGTTCAGCGGTCGTGGTGGCGTTGAGCGTGAAGCTGTAGCTCTGGTTGGGCACGAAGGTGGCGCCGATGGTCTTCGTGGCGACGAAGGTGCCGCCGACACCCGCGGCGACGGGCAGTCCCAGGACGCCCGGCCCGGTCTCCGTGGCGACCAGGGTACCGGCGGCGCCGTCGATGGTCTCAGTGAGCTTGTCCAGCGCACCGGCATTGAGGATCACGGTGCCGGTGAAACCCGGCCCGACCTGGGCGGTCGTCGGCGCCGTCGAAGCGGAGAGGGTCCCGGTCGGGGTGCTCACAGAGATGGGACTGGTGTTGGTGCCTCCGAAGATATTCTGGCCGAGCATCTGCGCATCGGCGTGGGAGGTGAGAAAGACGGTGGCTGCAGCGGCAATGGCGAACGCTGCACGGTAGGTGTGATGATAGGATGTCTGAGTCATGGAGCGACCCTGACCCATCACGTAAACACATGATAGTGGGGCAGTTCCCGCTTATCGCGGGGGAGACTACCCAAAGACCGCCGGGGCTATTACCCAACTTTGCCCGGGGTGGACACCCCACTACACGCTTGGGTCGGGAGTTTCAACCCTGCCACGGGCGCAGAACCGCCCGCACCGGCGAGGCATCGCCGCCCGCGATGCGCAGCGGCAGCGCGATCAACTCGTACACGCCAGTAGGCACCGCCGACAGGTCGAGCGATTCGATGATGCAAATGTTCGCATCGGCCAGCGCGTGATGGATGGGGAGGTCCTTGCTGTCGATGGCGTCCACCGACGGCACGTCCAGCCCCAACAAGCGCACCCCCGCCGCGCCGAGAAAGGCGGGCACGTCCGGCGCGAGCAGCGGCAGGCGGTCGGGGAACCGCGTGCTGTCGGGCCACCCGCCCGTCTTGAGCAGCAGCCGGGGCACTTTGCCGTCCTGAAAATGCCGCGCGGCGTCCGCCAGGGCAGCGCGTCCGATAGACCAACCCGCCGTTGTCACATCCGCCACCACCGCCGGGCCGATGAAGAGCGCAGGGTCGAGCATTTCGATGGTTGGGCCATCGGGCAGGTAATGGAACGGCGCGTCGGCGTGGGTGCCCATGTGCGTACTCATGTTCAGCGCACCGACATTGACCGCCGCGCCATCGGCGATCTTCCAGGTGAGCCGGTGCTCGAACGGGATGTCACCCGGCCATGGAGCGGTCGTGGCGTGCAGTGGGCGGGTGATGTCGTAGATTTTCATGAAAGGACTTGATGCAATTTCTCCCTCGCTCCCAAGCTCCTGCTTGGGAACACACTTGCTCGGGAAGCTCCCGCTTCCCCACTTTTCCGTATCATCTCCACAGGTCGCAGCGCAACACCGGCTTGGCACCCGGCAGCCACTCGTGCGCCGACGAATACCGCCAATGCTCCGGCGCGACCACTAGTTGTTTATGAGTTTGGGAGTAAATCATCGTCTGGACCAGAATATCGCAGCAGGCACTCGTTGTGAAGACCGGTAACCACTCCACGATCGTGGAGGTGATGAAATGAGCTCGGTGAGAGTCACCGACACGATAACGGCTGCGCATGAAAATCGAGAATAGGGAAGCAGGAGCTTCCCGAGCAAGTGTCTTCCCAAGCAGGAGCTTGGGAACGAGGGAAAAGTCAAGGTTCGCCCGATGGGTTGACCAAGTGGTCGCCCTCTTGCATTTCCTCTGACTGCAACATCCGTGCAACGCCTTCCACCTGACCCACAATGGGCACTTCCACTTCGCCCGACATGGCTCCCAGGTCCCGGAATTTACGCGCGGTTACCAGCACCCGGCCTTCCAGACTGCCGACCGCCTGATTGAACGCCTTGGTCGCACCGTCCAGGCTGCCGCCCAGTTTGGCGAAATGCTCGCCCAGCGTGGCGAGGCGTTTGTAGAGGTCGCGGCCCAGTTCGCTGATGACCGTCGCCTCGCGCGTGAGCGCCTCCTGCCGCCAGCCGTAGAACACCGCGCGCAGCAAAGCAATGAGCGTCGTGGGCGTGGCGATGATGATCTTGCGCTCCACGCCGAACTCGATCAACGCCGGGTCGTGCTCCAGCGCGGCGGAAAAGAAATTCTCGCCCGGCAGGAACAGGATGACAAACTCCGGCGCGGGTTGGAACTGCTCCCAGTATGCCTTGCGGGTGAGCGCCTCGACGTGCGCACGGATGCTGCCCGCGTGCCTCCGCAGCAGTCCGCCGCGTTCGGCCTCGTCCGTCGAGCGCGCGGCGTCGAAGTACGCGTCGATGGGGGCCTTGGCATCCACGACCACCGTCTTGCCCGCCGGGAGCCGCACTAGCATGTCCGGGCGCAACCGACCCTCGTCCGTGACGACCGACGTTTGCTCGGTGAAATCGCAATGGTCGAGCATCCCGGCGAGTTCGACCACGCGCCGGAGTTGGATTTCGCCCCAGCGCCCGCGCACGTTGGGGCGGCGCAGCGCGTTGATGAGGTTGGCCGTCTCGCCGCGCAGCAGGTGCTGCACTTCGAGGAGCGAGCGCACCTGCGAGGTCAGCGATTCATAAGCCCCGACGCGCGCCGTTTCAAGTTCGCCGATCTTGCCGTCCACACGGTCGAGCGACTCGCGCATGGGTTGGACCAGCGCGTCGATGGCGGCCTGGCGTTTGTCGAGGTCGCCGCGCGCCGCTTCCTGGAACGTGCTCATGGCGGTGTTCGCCAGATCGAGAAACGATTGGTTGTTGTGCCGCAGCGCGTCCGCCGAGAGCGCCTTGAACGCGTCGGAAAGCTCCGTGCGGGCGTCGAGGAGCAGCCGGTCCTGGGCGGCGTGCGCGCGGCGTTCGGCGTCCAGGCGGGCTTCGAGTTCGGCGGCGCGGGCCTGCAAGTGGCCGTTCTCGTACTGGGTGACGCGCAGCAGTTCTTCCACTTCCGGCAGGCGACGGTTGCGCGTTTCGGCGACGGCGCGGCGTTCGGCTTCCTCGCGCAGTTCGGCGGCGTGCTCGGCGTCGATTTCCGTGCGTAGACGCAGGGTCGTCAGCTCGCGTCCCTGCCGCATCCACAGCCAGCCGAAAAGCGCGGCCAGCCCGACTAACCCCGCGCCGACGCCCAGGCCCAGGAGAAAATCCGGCGCGGAGAGATTGGAAAAGTCCATGCGGCGTGGTGAAGGATCATTGCCCTCAGGGCCGCCTGCCGTCCACGACGAAAAGCTGCATCCGTTCGGATTCGTTGACCGCCTGCCCTTCCGGCACCACCACCGTGACGGTGACCGCGCCGGTCTTGTGCGCCAGCAGGAAATCCCGCGCCTGGGCGGCCCAGATCGTCAGGTAGGCCACTTCGTTCCAATCCGCCACCGGGTCGGGCGCGGGTTTCAGGTTGCGTACCCTGGTGCCGGGTGGAGGCGCGTCGTTGATCCAGCCCGCGACCCAGACGCGATGCCCGGCCCGCAGGGTTTCACCCAGGTGGGCGATGAGCGGCGCGTTGCCCGCCGGGGATTCCGGGGATTCCATGCGGCGTTTCATCAGATCGAAGCGATGGATGGAATGCTCTTCGAGCGGGGGTAGGGTCGTCCATTCGGCAGCCCCGTGGTAATAGGATTGAAACTCACCCCGCAAGGCCACGGCTGCACGACGACGAGGTCTTCCGTGGCGGCCAGTTGCCCGATCTCGGCGGCGACGAGATCGGCGTTCGTCACCCGTTCGCGCAGTCCGGGCCACGCGCCGGGCACGGTCAGCCCGACCACGAGCACGAGAAACGCCGTCGGCAGCCACCGCCAGCGCGGCACGTCCCGCAGGGTGCTCGCCGCGCTGTCCAGCGCGCCGGCTGCAATCGCCAGCGGCGGCAGGTAGTACCACGTCGAAGTCATCATCCCCAGCCACTTCAAAAAACCCGCGAACAGCGGCAACGTGATGCCCGCCGCCAGCCCGGCGTAAAGCAGGGCCTCGCGCCGCTCCCGGTCCCCGCCCTCCATCCGCTGCCAGCACCCCATCGCCGCCAGCAGCGCCACGCGCTCCGCCCAGCGAAATATCGGTGGTGAGAAACGGGCGGAATTCAACGCCTCAGTGTGCCATCGACGCCGCTCCTCGCCGCAACTTTTTTTCGGCGCAGTCAGGCGATTATCCGCCGCCCGCACAATTTTGATGGCAGCCGCCACGCCTTTTGCGCTAAAGTCCACCCCGTTTTGCGCCTTTCCCTTGGTCTAACCTGGGTCTCCGCCACCGTCGCCGGTCTGGGCGTCGTCGGGTTCTGCCTCGTGCTGCGTCCCAGCGGACAGGCCGTGCCCCGGCCCGCGCCGCCATCCGCCGTCGTCGCGCCGCTCCACGCCACGCCACCGGGTGCCGCCGTCCATCTCACGTTTACGTTCTGGAACGTCGAATGGTTCCCCGGACGCCGACCCCACGCCGGGGCCAGGGCGCAGGCCACGCACGTCGCCGCCGTCCTGCCCGTCGTCCAGCAGCTCGACCCCGACGTGCTCGGCCTGGAGGAAGTCGGCGATGCGGAGGCCGCCCGGCTGCTCACCGATCACCTGCCGGGTTTCAAAGTGGATGTCTGCACAGAGTTCACCCGCGACCCGGCCAACGAACCCAGCCGCCAGCAGATCGTCCTGTGCAGCCGCCTGCCGCTGCTCACCGCCGGTTGGCAACGCTGGACCCCCGACGCCCAGGGCCGCCTGCCGCGCCGGGGCTTTGCCTTCGCGGCCTACCGCCCGGCCCCGGACGAGGTGCTGCTCGTGTACGGGTTGCACCTCAAGAGCAACCTCGCCGACGAACCCGGCGGCGATGCCACCAACGTCGCCATGCGCGAGGAATCCATGCGCCAACTCCTCGCGCACCAGAGCCAGGAAACCGCCGTCTGCGCACGGTGGGGCCGCGTGCGGCTGGTGGTGGTCGGCGGCGACATGAACACGTCGCTCGACGACGGGCGTTTCGCGCCCGAGACGACCCTGCGCGCGCTCCGGGACGAGGGCGCGTTCCGCTGGGCGTGGGAGGGCGTGCCGTTGCCCCTGCGCCTGACCCTGCCGGGCGCGGGTCCGTACCCGGCGACGTGTTTCGACCATTTGTTCTACCGGGGTGACGGCGTCCGCCTCGCCAGCGCATCTCTTCAGCCCACGGGCCGCACGGCCAGCGACCACCGGCCTGTGACCGTCAAATTCGAGTGGTAGAAAATCGGCGGCGTTGCGCTAGGATTTGGGCTTCCCATGCATTCCCGCCGCTTCTTGTGCCTGCTTGCCCTGTGCGCGCTGCCCGTCGTTCTGCGCGCCGCCGATCCCGCCACGTTTACCGTCGGGGCGTTCACCTTCAAGCGTCCACCCGCCTGGATGTGGACCGCGCTGCCGCCTTCGTCCATGCGCAAGGCCCAGCTCCGCGTCGCCGATCCCGCCAACCCCACCGGCCCTGGCGCGGAGGTGGCGTTCTTCACCTTCGGCGTGGGGCAAGGCGGCGGCGTGGACCAGAACATCTCGCGCTGGGTCGGCCAGTTCGACAAGCCCGACACCCTCAACCCCGTCCTCGAAAAAGCCGAGATCAAGGGCACCAAGGTCACGCGGGTTCGCGTGGACAGCGGCACCTTCAGCAGCGGCATGCCCGGCGCGCCGACGACCCCGCTGGCAAACTACGGCCTCTACGGCGCGATCCTCGAAAGTCCGCAGGGCGACGTGTTCATCAAGATGACCGGCCCCGCCGCGTTGGTCAAAGCGGCGGCAGCGGATTTCGAGGGCATGATCCAAAGCCCTTTTTGAAGCGTAAAAGGCGCGGATGACTTCGCCGTGGGCAACCGATGGAGTGCGACGCCGCCGCAGGCAGGCGGGCTGGCGTGGGTTGGCGGCGCTCTGCCTCATGCTCGGCGCGGCCTTGATGGTCTGGCAGACTATCCTGCCGCGCGTTTTGCGCCCGACTCACGTTGCTCCGGCGGACGACAACCGCCTTTCGACGCAACTCGCGCATCTCAAATTGCTGGGCCGCGCGCTCAAGTTCCACGCCGACGAGCACGACGGCAAGTTCCCCTCGTCCATCGCCGAGATCGAGTGGCGGCAAACCCTGCCCGGCATGGACTGGGCCGGGCTACCCGCCGCCGCCAGCCGGTTCCACCACCCGGACACCGGGCGGATCAGCGAGTGGCTTTATTACCAAGGGAAGACGGAAAGCGACCCGCCGGAAACGATCCTGGCGGCGTCGCCCGTGGCGGTCGGTCCGGGCGGGAGCAAGCGGCTCGTGGTGCGGCTGAGCAACGTGGCCGAGGTCATCCCGGAGGAAGATTTCCAGCGGCAGACCAGCGGACAGGGGACGCCCTGATTCAGGTCGGGGCCTACTCCCCTTCCCATGCTTCCAGAAGCGTGTTGACCAACACGGGCAGTTCCTGGCTGTAGCCACCTTCGAGGATTGCGCCCACCGGGCACGGGGCTTCCCGCAGCCATTGGCCCAGCGCCACGAATTCCCGGGGCCGGAGACGCATGTCTGTTAAGGGGTCGCCCGCGTAGGCGTCGAAACCCGCGCTGACAAGCACGAGGTCCGGCTGGAAAGCCAGCACGTCCGCCCAACTGGCTTCCAACGTCCGCAGATGCTCCGTCGCCGGGGTGCCCGGCGCGACCGGGTAGTTGCGTGCATTGCCGGTGTGCTCGGTGCCCGTCCCCGGATAGCCGGGGTATTGGTGGACGCTGGCGTAGAGCAGTCCTTCCCGGCCCGCGAGAATTGCCTCCGTCCCGTTGCCGTGGTGCGCGTCGAAATCCCACACCGCCACCCGCCCGACGCCTCGGACCTCCCGCGCGTGCAGCGCGGCCACCGCCACCGAGTTCAGGTAGCAGAAACCCATGATCTGGTCCGCCGTGGCGTGGTGACCCGGCGGGCGCAGCAACGAGAAAGCTTTCTTGCCGCCCAGAGCGAGACCCGCCACCGCAACCGCCGCGCCCGCTCCGCGCCGGGCGTGGGCGTCCATGCCGGGCAACGCCGCCGTGTCGGCGTCAAACATCCCCTCTTCCTGACCCCGCAGCCGGGCGAGATGTGCCGGGGTGTGCGCCAGCAGCAACGCCGCGTCGTCCGCCGGGGCAATCTGCTCCGCCGTCCCGGCAGCCGGGAACCAGCCGGGATGTTTTTCGCGCAAAAGCTCAGCCGTTTTCAACACCCGGAATGGCGCGTCGGGATGGCCCGGCGCGGCGTACTCGGCGCAGCGTGGATCGTAATGGATAAACATCGGCGGCCCTATCCTAACACCATGTTTTTCGTGCCGCCATCCCAGCGCACCGTCAGCGTCAACGGACGGTTGGAGTGCGCTTCGATGACCGGCGGCTCGCCGGGCGTCGCGCGGGCACGGCAGCGCAAATTCAAAAGACCGTCCTGACCAAAGGGATAATGTTCCACGCCATGTTCCTCCAGCAGGCGCACGTCCCAGAGCAGCACGTTGCGCGGCACGTCGGCCCGCAGACCCAGGCAGTATTCCAGCAAAATGGCGATGGGCGACAGCCCCGTCCAGCCGACGAAATCCGGCTTGGCGCGGCTGCCGGGCTTCGCCGCATCCGGCGCGTAGTTTTCCCAGAGCGTGTGCGTCCCCTCGAAAACCGTGGTGACATGCTGGACATGACCGAGCGCGATCTCGTGGGCGAGCGCGTCCTGGCCGCAGTTCGTCAGACCGCGCAGCACCATGTAATTCGTCGGCGCCCAGACGCTGCCCCGCCAGTAATCCCCGCCGGATCGGTAGTCGGGATGATCCGCCGAGAGCGAGGGCACACGATGCTCCCGGCCAAACGTGCGCGGATCGCTCAGGTGGGCGACGAAGCGTTCCAGACGTTCCGGCGGGACCGCTTCCGCGAGGAGTGCCCAGTAACCGGCGATGGATTTCACCCCGGACAGGCTGCCGTCGCGGAAACGGTCCACGTAAAACGCCTCCCCCTCGTTCCAGAGGTGTGCATTGACGAACTGGCTCAGGGTCCCAGCTTCCGCGCGCAGATCGTCCGCGTCGTGCGGGCGGCCCAGCACGTCGGCCATCCTGCCGAGCAGACGACAGGCAAAAATTTGTTGCAAGGTGGTGTCGATCCAAGACATGTGGCCGTTCTCGTGGGCCACGCTGCACCCCGGCGGCAACCGGGGCTGGTTATCCATTCCGCAGCCCCAGCCGCTCGACCAGTAGGTGCCGTCCGGCCAGGTCCGGTAGCGGCTGAACCATTGCGTGTAGGCGAGCAACGCCGGAAACACCGCCGCCAAGCGCGCCCGGTCGCCGAAGTTGCCGTAGTATTCCCATTCTGCCCACGGCAGGATGTTGGGTCCGGTGCCCGACGCATCGAAACGCTCGAAGGCGTCCTCGCCCGTCGCGACGAAGAGCTGGCGGCAGATGAAGCCGTCGCGGTGCTGCCGCGCGTAGAAGTTGTCGAGCGTGCGCTGGAAGTTGAACGCGCGGTGGCCGTAGCGCCCGAACATCGTCATGAAGCACGAATCCCACAGGTAGGTGCATTCGTTGAAGGCCGGGTCGATGAAATTGGCGACGAAGTGGCTGCCCGGCTGCGGCTGGCGCAGGTGGCGAAAGGCGAGTTCCCACGCCTTCCAGTAGCAAGCGACCACCGGTTCATGCCCCTTCCACCAGGGCGCGGGCAGGTTTTCCTTCACCTCGGCGAGCACGGGCAGGGCTGTCTGCTGCGCCTCCGCCTTCAAAAACGTGTTCTCCACGACGAAGCGGTTGGGCACATGGGTGTCCCGGTAATTGGTCTGGGCCATGGGCCGACTCTAAGACGCGTTCAAGATGATTGCATTCCCCCGCCGATGCATCCTCGTTCAGGCGTCTAAACGAGAAGTCACCTGCCAGTTGTAGGTCGTTGCCAGCAGGTTGATTTCCAGGGAAATGTCTCCGTAGCGGGCCGCCTGATTCCCGGCAAAGAACCGGCGCAGCCGCCCCGGAAGGTAGTCGGCCTGGTAGCGCACGAGCGTGCTGTGCCAGAAAGTGGGAGGAATGTCCCCCTTCGGATAGCGGGCGTGCAAGTAGCTTGCCCAGGGCGAGGCAAGGAGGTCACGTGTAAAAGCAGCGCGGCGTGCCGAGGTCGGGGCATCGGGCGATCCGGCGATGAGCAGGGCGTTCGGCAAGGCGACCAGCCGCAGGTCGCACAGGGTAAAGCGTTGCCCTTGGCAATGCCGGGCAAATACCCGTTTGACCTCCGCCAGATCAGGGAGGTCATCCAACGACGGGTAATCCGGTTGCGACAGGGCCAGGAATGTAAAATGCAGGCCCGCAGGATCGAGGGTGTCAGCCAGAGGATCGCCGTCCACCAGGCGCTGGATTTTAGACAGAACCTCTAAAACCGGCGGGTGCGGACCCAGCAAGCTCCCGGTGGTAACAGACAGCCTGGTGGGATGGAACGGGCGCTCCCCGATGGCACCGATCTGCGAATGGTCCGCCCAACGCGCCATCGTCGCCCGGGAGGTCGCATCGTACAAAGCACCAAGGTCTTCCTTCATCAGCAGATTGGGAGGTAACGGAGTGCCCCGGCGAAACCAGCCTGCCGATTTGCCGGGTGGTCACTGTATCCGGCGGAATGACCAATGGGAACGCGTTTTCGCTCATTGTCCCTCCGCCGTCCATCAACAATGGGCAGCGCGAGGGGATCAGGGACTCCCCGCCGTGGCGACCGAGCGATCCACAACCGATTCCCCGAAAACGCCTTTTACATCCCCTCCTCCCCCACAGCTAGACATCCATTTAACCCCAAACTGGCGAATCGGAAGCATTGACACACAGAACTTGGCTGTTACTCTGTGGCCCAAAGTCCCGATCCTAAACAAGCGCTTAACACACTTTCTAACGATTTCTTAACAAGTCTTGACGCCGAAACTCTTCCGCGAATAAAATAACGTTCGCCACATTTGTCAGTTTTCGTCGTCGCGCTTCATCCCAATGAGATTCCCGCTCGCCCTGACCAGCAAAGTCGCCAAGTACATCGTCGGCAACAAACTGCGCGGTCACAAAAAATTCGCCACCGTGCTCCAACTGGAGCCCCTTCACACCTGTAACCTCACCTGCACCGGCTGCGGACGCATCCGGGAGTACAGCACCTCTCTCAAGGACCTGATGTCCCTGGAAGACTGCCTGGGCGCCGCCACCGAGTGCGGCGCGCCGATGGTGTCCATCTGCGGCGGCGAACCGTTGATCTATCCGCAGATCGAAGCCCTTTCGAGCACCCTGCTCAACGAGCAGGAGCGGATCGTTTATCTCTGCACGAACGCCATGTTCATGCGCCGCAAGATGCGCGGCTACATGGCCAAGGAACTCGCCACTAACCCGACCGGCGGCATGGAAGGCACGATGAACCGTCTCGTTTCCGAAGGCCTGATGACCGAGAAGGACGTGGCCGAGGTCCGCAAAGGACCGAAGGACGCGAACGCGCCGGTGATGGCCCCGCACTCGCACTTCTTCTGGAACGTGCATCTCGACGGCCTGGAGTACATCCACGACCTCATCGTCGAGCGCGAGGGCGTCTTTAAGGAGTGCATCCTGGCAATGCGCATGGCCAAAATCCTCGGCTACCAGGTCTGCACGAACACGACCGTCTACAAGGAAACCGACATGCAAGAGGTCGAAGACCTGCTCGATTTCCTGGGTGAATTCGGCGTGGATGGCCACACCATCAGCCCCGGCTACGAGTACGATGCCGCCAAGACCGACATGGTCAAGCGGCTCAACCTCCAGCCCGACGACTTCTTCCTGACCCGCGAGGGCACCCGCGAGAAGTTCAAGGACATGCCGGAGTGGAGCAAGCGTTACTCGCTGCTCGGCACCCCGATCTACCACGAGTTCCTGGCCGGACGGCGTGAGCTGGAATGCTCCGCATGGGCCATCCCGACGCGCAACATCGCCGGGTGGCGGGGGCCGTGCTACTTCATGGCCGGGGCCGGGCATTTTCCGACCTACAAAGACATGCTCGCTCAGGTGGACTGGACCAAGTTCGGTGTCGAGCCCGTCACTGGCAAGGCCAAAGACCCGCGTTGCGACAACTGCATGACCCAATGCGGCTTCGAGCCGAGCGGCGCGCTCTCCAACCGTCTGGACGACTCCTGGAAGAACCTCGTCTACAACTTCGCCGCCAAGCCCAAGCCGAATGGCCGGGGCAAGGAAGTCAATGCTTACAACGGCGTAACGGCGGGCCGGGGTCATCTGACCGGCGAGCAGGTCAAGAAAGCCGCGGTGCCCGTGCCGCAGATGCAGGAGACGGCGGCGGCGTAGAGCCGCGCTCCCCGTCGGTGCGCGGTCCCGAACCCGGGCCGCGTTTGGGTGGCCGGAAGGTGAACCATGAAAAACTGTTGTTTTCTACTTTTGGTCTCTGCCACCGGCCCTCATCCTTCGCCTTACCTTTTCTTCGCTCCCACGATCACGAATGCCTAAAATCATCCGTCTTCCCAAGTCCGCCGGTGCCCGGTTGGCCGTCAATCAGCCGCGCACGCAGGTCGATGACGACGATTTGCAGGTCGCCGTCCAACGGGCGCAGGAGAACCTGCTGCGCCTGCAATCGCCCGAAGGTTACTGGGTAGGCGAGTTGATGGTCGACAGCACCCTTTGCTCCGACTACGTGCTCTACATGCACTGGCGGGGCAAGGTCGATCCCGTGTTGCAGGAAAAGTGCGTCCGGCACATCCGCAAACGGCAGCTTCCCGACGGCGGCTGGAACATTTATCACGGCGGGCCGAGCGAGATCAACGCGTGCGTCAAGGCGTACTTCGCGCTGAAACTGTCCGGCCACAGCCCGCAGGCCCCCTGGATGTGCGAGGCCCGCGCGGCCATCCTGCGTCTGGGCGGCATCCCCAAGTGCAACACGTTTTCCAAGTTGTATCTCGCCTTGATGGGCGTGTTCCCCTGGAAATACCTGCCCGCCATTCCCGCCGAGCTGATCCTGCTGCCCGACTGGCTCTATTTCAACATCTACCAGATGTCGAGCTGGACCCGGGCGATGATGATGCCCCTCGCCATCATCAACCATTTCAAACCGACGCGCACCCCGCCCGAGGACAAGCAACTCCACGAGTTGTACCCCTGCGGCCTGGAAGGCGGCGATTTCTCGCTGCCGCGTTCGGAACGGTTCTTTACGTGGCGCAATTTTTTCCTGCGGTGCGACTCGGTTCTCAAATGGATCGACAACTACGGCTGGCGGCCCTTCCGCGCCCGCGCGCTGGAGCAGGCCGAAGCCTGGATGGTCGAGCGCATGGGCGAGGGCTCGGACGGTCTTGCCGCGATTTTCCCGGCGATGCTCAACGCGCTGATTGCCTTGGAGGTGTTGGGCTACGAGGAGGACCACCCCGTTTTCAAGAAGGCGCAAAAAGATTTCGAGGACCTGTTCGTCGATGATCCGAATGATTTCCGCATCCAGCCGTGCTTCTCGCCGGTGTGGGACACGGCGATCAACGCCATCGCGCTGGCCGAAAGCGGGTTGGACTCCGATCATCCTGCGCTGCGGAAAGCCGGGACGTGGCTGTGGTCCAAGGAAGTGCGGATGCGCGGCGACTGGATCAAGCAGAATCCGTATCACGAGGCGAGCGGCTGGGCGTTCGAGTTCAACAACGTTTATTATCCCGACACCGACGATACGGCGATGGTGCTGATGGCCCTGCGCCACATCCAGCCCGAGGACCCGCAGGCCGCCGACGAGGCGTTCAAGCGTGCGCTGGACTGGCAGATGAGTTTCCAGTGCCGGGACGGCGGCTGGGCGGCGTTCGACAAGGACGTGATGAAGGGCTGGCTGGAGGACATCCCGTTTGCCGACCACAACGCGATGCTCGACCCCTCGTGCTCGGACCTGACAGGCCGCACGCTGGAACTGCTCGGCTATCTCGACTGGGACAAGCGCGACCGCCGGGTAGTACGCGGCCTGAACCAGCTCAAGCGGACCCAGTGCGACGACGGTTCGTGGTATGGCCGGTGGGGCGTTAATTATATTTACGGGACGTGGCAGGTGCTCCGGGGTCTGCGCGCCATCGACTACGACATGAGCGAAAACTGGGTCCGACGGGGCCGGGACTGGCTGGCGTCCTGTCAGAACGACGACGGCGGCTGGGGCGAAAGCTGCAACACCTACGACGACCCGACGCTCAAGGGCAAGGGGCCGTCCACGGCCAGCCAGACGGCTTGGGCGTTGATGGGCATCATCGCCTGTGGCGACCTGGATTCGGCGGCGGTGCAGACCGGACTGCAATATTTGCTCGACACCCAGAACGCCGATGGAAGTTGGAGCGAGGACGAGATCACCGGCACGGGGTTCCCGAAGGTGTTCTACCTCAAGTACGATATGTACCGGAACAATTTCCCGCTGTTGGCACTGGCCACCTACGAGAACGCGCGCCACGGAGTATTTCGTCCGGGCCACATGCAGTTGAAGCCTGCGGTACGTAATAGGTATTACCCGAAACTCAAGAAGCTCGCGCCGCAGTTGGTGACGGTCGTGGCTGGCATCTTCAGCGCAGCTGACAGCCAAGCTTCTTGACCGGGTTCACTCCGAACGAATCTTTTTATGCCCTACGAATTGCCTCCGCTGCCTTACCCCAACGACGCGCTCGAACCCCACATCGACGCCGCGACGATGGAAATTCACCATGACAAGCACCATCAGGCGTACATCACGAACCTGAACAAGGCGCTCGAAGGCCACGCCGATCTGGGCAGCAAGCCGATCAACGAGTTGATCGCTGATTTGTCCGCCGTGCCCGAGTCGGCGCGTACTGCCGTCCGTAATAATGGCGGCGGTCATGCGAATCATTCTTTCTTCTGGAAGATCATGGGTCCCAACGGCGGCGGCGAACCGACCGGCGAGCTGGCGGAAGCGATCACTGAGACGTTTGGCGGTCTGGACGCGCTCAAGGAGAAAATCAACGCCGCCGGAGCAGGACGTTTCGGCAGCGGTTGGTCGTGGCTGGTGCTCAGCAAGGACAAGAAGCTGGAGGTGATTTCCACGCCGAACCAAGACAGCCCGATCATGGACGGCCACACGCCGATCCTGGGCGTCGATGTCTGGGAACACGCTTACTACTTGAAATATCAGAACAAGCGTCCTGATTATTTGAAGGCTTGGTGGAACACGCTGAACTGGGCGGCCATCAACGAGAATTACCTCGCAGCACGCGGGTGAGAGTGTTTTAGCCGTTTACGGCAGCGGTGACCGGGGCGGGCGGAAGAGCGAACCCACCATCCGGGGTGCTGCCGACGAAGCCGGGTGAGCCGGGAAACCCTGGGCCGAAGCCGGCACCAAATCCGTAGCTATCGCTAAAACCCAGGCCGTTGATGTCGCGCGCCGAGAGGTCGCCGGGGTCTTGGACAGAGGCGAACGGGTCGGTGCTGACCTGGCGGGAGACCGATGGATCGGACGCATCCGGGGCGGCGTGGGTAGAGCCGCTTCTATCGTCTACCACGTTTTTATTGTCGATGACGCGGTCTTTGTAGTCGTAGGACACCCGGTCGTAATCACGCAAGGCACCGGCGAGTTCGGCGGCAGCGTCCGGGTAAAGCTCCGTGGCGAGGTCGAGCAGTGCGCTGGCCTGTGTAGGCGCGGCGGCCACGCTGACACTGAAGATGCGTTGGGCGCAGGCAGAGGGTAGCTTGCCCTCGCTGCGTTGGAGTTTCCTGAGGCCACGGGTCAACGCGGCCCGCAGGATGGCCGGGGCCTCGGGTTGATGGACCAGGGTGGCTTTGCCGACAGCGGCAGCTAGTTGCTCGCAATCGGCATCGAGCAGCGTCACCCTGGCAGGGAGTTCCGTCTGAAGCAGACGCATCCCTTTCTCGGTCGAGGACACCGCGCCAGCGGCCACAAGCAGGCCCGGCAGTAAACCGGCGACCAGCAGGAAAGCCGCGAGGCGGCGGAAATGGGAAAGGGGGCGAGTGGGCTTCATCGGAGGCAGCATGAGGAATCTACCCCCTGCCTAGCAGTCGATGTGCCAATCCACCGGATTGTGACCGAAACGAGCAACCCCGCGACTCAACCGTTCAGGACGGACGTGACCGCGGCGGGCGGCAGGGCGATCCCGCCGGAAGGCGCGCTGCCGGTAAAACCGGGCGAACCAGGAAATCCCGGGCCGAAGCCGACCCCGAAGCCACCGTCTCCGATGCCCGGGTCGGTCGAGTCGAACATGGAGGCTCCCATCGGGCTGTTCAGAGCCGACGCGGCGGGCGAATTTTCCCCGTTGGGTCCCGCGCCTTTAGGTCCCGTGCCCGTCAGGTAGTTTTGAGAGTTGAAATCACTCAATGCCCCGGCGAATTCCGGGGCGCAATCGGGATAAAGCTCCAGCGCGAGGTCGAGGAATTCGCTGGATCGGCGCGGCGCGGCAGCGACGCTCGCCAAAAAGATCCGGCGCGCGCAGGCGCAGGGCAAGGTGGCCACCGGATCGTGGAGTTTGTGGACCCGGCGGGTCAGGGCGGCGTCGAGAATGGCGACGGCGTCGTGGGGATGGGCCAAAGTAGCCTTGCTGACCGCGATGACGAGCGGGTCGCACTTGACGCTGCGGAGCGCGACCTTGCCGGGCAGGAGTTCGATTTCGAGCAACCGCACGCCGGTTTCGTTCGTGAATTCCGCCGCACGCGCGAGGGTGGGCAGACCGGGCAGCAAGCAGGCAATGAACAGCGCGACGGCTGCCGCGCGGCGGAAGGAGGGCAATGCAATGGCAGGATTCATGGTTTGCCATTGCCGAGCAGCTTGCACGCTCCCGGGCCGGAAACCAGTCATTATGGGGTGACGAAGCCGCCCATCGTGGGGTAATTCCCCCGGGTGGGGATGGTTTCTCTGAGCCATCTCCCCCTGGAAACAGTCAAAGAAAAGGGACGGCCCTTGCGAGCCGTCCCTTTGTTGAAACGCAATGGTGAGGTGCGCTTACCAGATTTGCACCTTGTCCGCCGGTGGGCGCACCATCGGGCTGCCGTCGGCGACGCTGAACGCCTTCTGGAATTCTTCCGAATTGCTCAACGGGCCGTTGCAACGAAACTGCGCCGGGCTGTGCGGGTCCACCTTGAGCAGCATCCGCACGGTCTCGGGCCGGGCGTTGGTGCGCCACACCTGCGCCCAGCTCAGGAAGTAACGTTGCGCGGGCGTGAAGCCGTCGATGAGAGCGTCACTGGCTTCGGTCCCCTTGCGGGCCAACGCTTTTTCCAGAGCGAGGAAGGCGATCTTCGAGCCGCCCAGATCGGCGATGTTCTCGCCCTCGGTGAGCTTGCCGTTGACGTGCTCGCCGTCAATCTCGTAGCCATAGAATTGCTTGACGACCTTGCTGCCGCGCTCCTCGAAGTGCTTCAGATCTTCGGGCGTCCACCAATCCTTCAGATTGCCCTTGTCGTCGTACTGACGGCCCTGATCGTCGAAGCCATGGGTCATCTCGTGGCCGATCACCGCGCCGATGCCGCCGTAGTTGATGGCGTCGTCCGCCTTGGCGCTGAAGAAGGGCGGTTGCAGGATGCCCGCCGGGAAGACGATCTCGTTGCGGACCGGGTTGTAGTAGGCGTTGACGGTCGGCGGGGTCATGTCCCACTCGGTCTTATCGACGGGCTGGCCGATCTTGGCCACGAGGCGCTTGGTCTCGAACGCGTTCGCCGCCAGCACGTTGAGCACGTAGGGCTGCCGCTTGATGTCCAGCGCGGAATAATCCTTCCACTTGTCCGGGTAACCGATCTTGACCCCGAAGTGGTCCAGCTTGTTGAGCGCGGCCTTGCGGGTGTCCTCGCCCATCCAGTCCAGGTGGGTCAGACGCTCGCGCAAGACGGTCTTGAGGTCGTCAACCAGTTCGACCGCACGGGCCTTGGCCTCGGGCGGGAAGTTCTTGGCGACGTAGAGGTGGCCGAGCGCCTCGCCCAGCCCGCGGTCGGTCGCGGTGAGGACCCGTTTCCAGCGCGGCTGGTTTTCCTTGGCCCCGGAGAAGACCTGGGTGAGATGGAAATTTTCGTCCACGAACGCCTTGCTCAGGTAGGGCGAGGCGACGTGCAGGAGCTGCCAGCGCAGGTAGGTCTTCACGTCGTCGAGCGGCGCGGTGGAAATCAGGTGCGCCGCGGCGGCGGCGAATTCCGGCTGGCCCACGTCCATGCCGCCGGGTTCCTTGGAGCCGACGCTGGCGAAATAGGCGTTCCACTCGAAGCCGGGCGCGGTCTTGTCCAGATCGGCCACGGTCATCTTGTGATAGTTGCCGAGCGGGTCGCGCAGATCGACGCGCGTCTTGCTGGCCTTGGCGAGTTCGGTCTCAAATTGGAGCACGCTCTTGGCCTCGGCGGCAGCGACCTCGGGTTTGTCGCCGACCAGGGCGAGCATCTTGGCGACATGGTCCTCGTAGGCGGCACGCAGGGTCTTGGATTTTTCGTCTTCGAGAATGTAATAATCGCGGTCCGGCATGCCGAGGCCGCCCTGACCGAGCTGGGCGATGTCGGTCTCGGAATCTTTCTCGTCCGCGCCGACCTCGAAGTGGAACAGCGCGCGCACGCCAACGGAGTGCAGCCCGGCAACGAGCGCGGGGAGCGCGGTCTGGTCTTTCAGCGAGGCAATCTCGTTGAGGTACGGTTGGAGCGGCTGAAACCCGCCCGCTTCGACGGCAGCCTCGTCCATGCCGCTGGCGTAGAAATCGCCGACCTTCTGGATGTCGGAGCCTTTGGGGGCGGCGTCGCCTCCCTTGGCCACGGCGGCGGCGCAATCGTCGAGGATGGCGTGCAGCGCAGCCTTGTT
The DNA here is from genome assembly GCA_964236475.1 of uncultured Chthoniobacterales bacterium. Taxonomy (GTDB): domain Bacteria; phylum Verrucomicrobiota; class Verrucomicrobiia; order Chthoniobacterales; family SZAS-18; genus CAHJWO01. The sequence continues at coordinate 20,543 of CAXSED010000031.1, read as the reverse complement.
GCGTTCGTCGAGCGTGTTGAAGCTGCCCCAGCGCGTCTGGTCCGGCGGGACGGGATTATTTTTGAGCCAGGAGCCGTTAGCGAAATGGTAGAAATCGTCGCCCGGCTTGACGTTACGATCCAGGTTGGCGGGATCGAGCGGCGGGAGGGAGGGCGGGACCGCGTCGTCCGCCGCGCGGGCGGACAGGGCGGAGAGCGCCAGACCGGCGGCGAGCATTGGGAACAATTTTCTCATGGCAGGCAATAAAGCGGCGGTCCCGCCCGCTGGCAACCCACACCTGCCCGGGACGGAGCGATTTTGCCGCCGTCCGCCGTCCCGGGGAAACGCCTGATCTATCACGCCCGGGTCGCGTTTTGAAAAAGGTCCGCTATGATCGCGCCCATGATGTTTCCGTGGTTTGATTCCCGTCTCGGCGTGCTGCTCGAACACGGCGATTTCGTCGGGTTCACGTTTCTGCTGGTGTTGTTGGCGATGTGGGGCGCGGGGCTGTTCTTCCTGTTCGAGCGCGCACAGGTGCCCGACCGCTGGAAGACCAGCCTGCTGGTGGCGTCGCTGGTGACGCTCATCGCCGGGACGAACTACGCGCTGATGAGCGGCGTGTGGCTGACCACGCACATCTCGCCCGCCGAGTTGCGCTACCTCGACTGGTTTCTGACGGTGCCGCTGATCTGCCTGCAATTTTACCTGCTGTTGGAGGCGGCGGGCGCGCGGCCCGGCAGCGGGATGCTCTGGCGGCTGGTGGGATCGTCGCTGTGGATGCTGGCGGCGGGGTACGTCGGGCAAGTGGTGGACCCGGGGGAGAGCATCGTGTGGGGGGCGGTCTCGTCGCTGGGGTACGCGTTCGTGTTGTTCGAGATCAGTTTTGGCGAGGCCCGGCACCTGAGCCGCCACGGGGACGATCCGCGGGTTAAAAAAACGTTCGATCTGTTGTTCCGCTTTCTCATTGTCGGCTGGGCGATTTACCCGCTCGGGTACATGACCAATCCCGGCAACCTGCTGGCAGGCTGGGCAAGGTTTCTCAACGTGGACGCCATTTACAACCTGGGTGATGCGGTCAACAAGATCGGCTTCGGGTTAGTGGTGTGGCACCTGGCCCGGGCCGGGGAACGGCAAGCCGGGACGATCCCGCCCCCGCCTCTCAGTGCGCCGCCTGCCGAAACCAGCACGCTTGCAGGTAATGTTCCCCGGTAAAATCCGGCGGCATCGGGGCGGGGTCGAGTTGCCAGCCGCCCGGACCGACTGGCAGCGCGGAAAGGATCATCCCCCGGAAACCCGCCGTGGTGAGACTGCGCGCGTTGGAAGAACACAGCATCCGGCCCCCGGGGACGAGCAGCGGCGCGGCCAGCGCGGCCAATTCGCCGAAGCCGTCTTCGGCGCGGAACACCCGGCCCTTGCGGTCGCGCGAGAAAGTCGGCGGGTCGAGAATCACGGCGTCGAACCGGCGGCTCTGCTTGCCGAAACGGCGCAGGTGGTCGAACACGTCGCCCGCGAAGAATTCGTGGCCAGTGGCCGGGTCCAGGCCGTTGAGGAGGAAGTTTTCCTTTCCCCATTCCAGCGAACGGCGCGACAGATCGACGCTCGTCGTGTGCGCGCCAGCGGCGGCAGCGGCAACCGAAAACGCGCAGGTGTAGGCGAAGCAGTTGAGCAGGGTCATGCCGGGACGCATTTGCTGGCGCAAGGCGCGGCGGTTGCCGCGCTGGTCGAGGAAAATGCCCTGCGAGTAGCCGCCCTGGAAGTCGATCCGGTAGCGGAGTCCGTTTTCGCGCGCGGCGAAGGGTTCCGGGACCGGCTCGCCCGCCCAATGGACCGGCGGCTGCTGGTGCTGGTCGCGGGAATCGAGCCGCTTCCAGTAAATAGCAAGGGGTTGGTCGGAGGCGGAGAGGGTGCGCAGGAAATCGGGTGGCGTCTGGCCGGGACGGGTGGTTTGCACGAGCCAGCGTCCGGCGAAGTCGTCGATGAACAGGCCTGCGAAGGGAGTGCCGTCGCCCGCGCCGTCGAGCAGGCGCAGGGCGTCGGTTTGACCATCGGCGCGCAAGGCGTCGCGGCGGCGCAGGGCGCGGAGAAAATCTGCTGGCGCGGGAGTCATGGGTTTTCTTTCTCCCGGAGGAGCGGAATGGCACCTGCTTGTTCTGTCATCCTGAATGGAATGTCACGCAGCCGGAGGATGACAGAGCTTGTGGAAGGAAGCTTCGTCAAAAATCTGGCGCGAAACGCCGATGGAGTATCGGCAAGTTTCTCCTTCGTTAGACACCGCCATTTTCCTGTTTAGTTTCCCGTTGCCATCCTCCATCCTGTTTTTCCCATGTCCGCCGCTCTCCTCTCCCAAATCGACGCCGCCGCCCGCGACGGCAAGCTCCTGCCCGCCAGCGCGAAGAATATCGCCGCTCTGCTTGGCAGCAGCCCCGCCGGTGGTTTGTACGAACAGAGCGTCGCCGAACTGGTTGCGGGTGGCCAGTGGGAAGAGTTGAACGACCGGTTTTTCCGCACGCTGGCTTTCGGTACCGGGGGGCTGCGCGGACGGACCATCGGCAAGGTGGTCACCTCCGCCGAACGCGGCGAACCACAGGCGCTGGGGCGTCCGCAGTTCCCGTGCGTGGGCACGAACGCGATGAACTCCTACAGCATCAGCCGCGCGACGCAGGGTCTGGTGAAGTATCTGAAGGATTGGGTGGCCGAGCACGGACCGGCGGGCAAGAAGCCCAAACTCGTGATTGCTTACGACACCCGGCATTTCTCGCGCGATTTCGCCGACCTGACCGCCAAGGTCGCCACCGAAAACGGCTGCGACGTGGACCTCTTTGAAAGCCCGCGCTCGACGCCGGAATTGAGCTTCGCTGTGCGGCTGACCGGCGCGCAGGCGGGTATCGTCATCACCGCCAGCCATAACCCGCCGCACGACTGCGGCTACAAGGCGTACTTCGACGACGGCGCGCAGATCGTCGAACCGCAGGCAGGCGGGATCATCGCGGAGGTCAACGCCGTGACGAACGAGGTCTACGAACCGCTGCACGGCGCGGCGCGAGGGGAGATCACGACCCTCGGTGCGGAGATCGACGCCGCGTATCTCGAACGGCTCAAAACGCTGGTGCTCGACCCGGCGATGCTGGCGAAGGCGGACGGACTCAAAATTGTGTTCACGCCGATCCACGGCACGGGCGGCGTGCTGACGCGACCCGCGCTCGAAGCGTTCAAGCTGCACTACACGACGGTGCCGGAGCAGGACGTAATGGACGGGCGTTTCCCGACCGTCAAATCGCCCAACCCGGAGAACGCCGAAGCGTTGAGCATGGGCATGGCGCTGGCCGACGAACAGGGCGCGGACCTCGTCATCGCTACCGACCCGGATTGTGACCGCATGGGCGTGGCGGCGCGGGGGGCGGATGGCAAGTTGGCGCTCCTGAGCGGCAACCAGATCGGCTCGCTGATGGCGTACTACCGGCTAAAGACACTCTTCGAGACGGGCGTGCTCAACGACGGGAACAAGGCGAGGGCGGTGCTCATCAAGACGTTCGTCACGACGGACTTGCAACGGGCCATCGCGGAGCATCATGGCGTGCGGCTGATCGAGACGCTGACGGGATTCAAATACATTGGGCAAAAGTTGGGTCAGTATGAAGACGCGCTGCCAGCGGAGATCAGGGAAGGCTACCGGCACCGGCCCGAAAGCGAGACGCGCGCCGCGCGGTTGCAGGCGTCGAGCTTCTACGTGTTCGGCGGCGAGGAGAGCTACGGGTACAGCGGCGCGGACTTCGTGCGCGACAAGGACGGCAACGGCGCGGCCCTGATGTTTGCGGAGGTCGCGGCATACGCGAAATCGCGCGGCATCACCCTGCCGGAACTGCTGGACGAGGTGTACGCGCAGTTCGGGTTTTACCTGGAAAAACTCGGCACGCTGACGCTCGAAGGCGCGGACGGCGCGGCGAAAATCCAGCGGCTGCTGGCGTCCTATGAGAGCACGCCGCCGACCGCCGTGGCGGGGCGGGCCGTGGTGGGGATGAAGGATTTCGCCAAGGACACGTTCCACGACGCCGACGGCACCGAGATTCCGAAGGAGAAGATGTTGATGTTCGACCTGGCGGACGGGGGCCGGGTGGCCGTGCGCGGGTCGGGCACGGAACCGAAGATCAAATATTATCTGTTCGCGCGGCAGGAGCCGGAGAAAGGGCGGAAGTTCACCGGAGAGGAACTGGCGGCCATCAAGCCCAAGGTGGCTGCGTTATTGGAGCAAACGTGGACGTGGTTGCAGGAAGACGCCAAGGGCCGGGTGTGAAGTCAAACCAGTGACGGCGCTTGACAATCGGCCCGACGCAGGGTGACTTGTGGTCATTGACTTTCCTGTCAAGACGCTTTTTAAAGGGGAAGACCATTGCCTTTCTACTCCATGCCCACCTTTCACGAACTCTCCACCGCACAACTTCGACAGGCCCTGCAACTGCGCGAGCAGATCGAAGTCCTGCAACGGAAGCTCGGCGCGCTCCTGGGGGGCGAGCGATCTGCGGCGGCTCCCGCCACGGCGAAAACGAAGAAGCCGGTAGGGCGGCCCGCCGGTAAACGCACCATGTCCGCCGAGGGACGCGCCAAAATCGCGGCGGCACAGAAAGCCCGTTGGGCGAAGACCAAAGAAACGAGCGCCGCACCCGCGGCGAAAAACGGCGCGAAAGCTCCCAAGAAGAAGGGCACCATCACCGCCGCAGGCCGGGCCAAGCTGGCGGCAGCCATGAAGGCACGCTGGGCCGCCCGCAAGAAAGGCGCACCTGCCCTGAACGCACCAGCAGCATAAATCCGGGCAGACCGGTCAGCGAAGGCCAAAGGGTTTGAGACGGCGATAGGTTTTTAACCATCCGGGCATCCCGGTTGGCTTGGAAACTGCTAAAAAGTGCGGCGAACGCCCATGCCGCACCGCATGCTCACCGCTTGGATCAAAACATTCGCCCGACGCTGGCGAACCCGTTTTACGGTGGCCCTCCGGCGAACGCCGGGGTCCGTCTGGTTGCTGGCGTTGGTTCTTGCCGCGACGCCATCGGCGTGGGCGCTCGACCCGGCACGCGCGCTCACCCAGTACCAGACGAAGCATTGGGGCCCGGAGGACGGGATGCCGTGCAACAACGTGCTCACCATCATGCAGGCCACCGACGGCTATTTGTGGCTCGGCACGGAAGAGGGACTGGTGCGCTTCGACGGCTTGCGGCCCGAGTTCTTCGAGCGTCAGGAAAACCCGTTGGCGGGCGCGAAGAACATTTCCGAGGTGATCGAGGATGCCGGGCGACCGGGGCGACTCATTTTTCTGGGCAGCACGGGCAACGTGCATCGTTTCGCCAACGGAAAAATCCAGGCGTCGGTTTCCAACACGGCGCCGACCCACCAGCCCGGGCACGTCCTGGTCCAGAATCCGGCGGACGGCGCGCTGTGGGTCGGGACCGTGCAAGGGCTGTTCCGCGTCGGGGCCAACGGCGAGCCAACGGCTGCCGCCGCCTCGAAGGACTGGCCGACCGAGGGGATCAACACCCTCTGCCTCGACGGCACGGGACGTTTGTGGGTGGGCAGCGCGCAAGGGGTTTACCGGCAACGGACCTCTGGCGAAGGGTTGCATTTCGACCTAGTGCCGGGCTGGAAAGGGCGGGAAGTCAATTGTGTGGCCCCCGCCTTGAACGGCGGCGTGTGGGTCGGCTCGAAGGACGCCGGAATCGGCCGGATCGACGAGCAGAACGTTTTCCACCCCCGGGCAGCGCTGGCCGGCGGGGTGGTGAGTGCGCTGCTCGAAGACAACCACGGCATGTTGTGGGCAGGCACCTTCGGCAGCGGACTCTACCGCTTGCCGGTCAACGGCAATTTGAAGGCCGGGCCGGGCACGGCCCTCTCCACGCAAAACGGCCTGGTGAACAACCAGATCAACAGTTTGTGCGAAGACCGGGAAGGCGATCTCTGGATCGGGACGGAAGGGGGCTTGCAAGCGTTGCGCGACGCGCGGTTCGTGACCTACGGCCGCGCGGAAGGACTGTTCGGGGACGATGCCGACACGCTCTACGAGGACCATCGCAACCAGCTCTGGATCGGGACCCCCGACGGCCTGAGCCGGTTGAATCCGCAACGCACCCAGACGACCAATTACCCGACGCCTCCGTCCCCGCAGCGGCCCGACGACAACCTCATCCTCTGCCTCGGCCCGGGGGACGAGGAAGACACGGTCCTGGCGGGCACCCACGCGGGACTGCTCCGCTGGCGCGACGGCAAACTGGCGCCGCTGCCGCTGCGCGACGACCTGGACGGCAGCGCCGTGCGCGCCTTGTGCATCGACGGCGCGGGCGACCACTGGATCGGTGCCACCAACGGCCTCTACCAGGAGCGCGGCGGACGCGTGCTGGCGCGGCTGACAACCGCCAACGGGCTGGCCGACAACCTGATCCGCGCGCTCCACACCGACCGGGCGGGCAATCTGTGGGTCGCCACCGATGGCGGGTTAAGCCGCCGGGGAGCGGACGGGCGGATCGTGAATTTCCTGACCACGGGCGTCGGCAGCGTGCTGTGCTTCACGGAAGGTCCCGGCGGCGCGGGAGACCTGTTCGTCGGCACGGAGTTCGGGCTGCACCGGCTGCACACGGCGGCGGACGGCGAGGTCAAGATCACGAGTTACAGCACGCGGGACGGACTCTTCGACAACACCATGTGGTGCCTGCTCGACGACAACCGGGGCAACTTGTGGATGACTTCCAACCGGGGCATCGCCCACATCGCCTGGGCGGATCTGGACCGGTTCGACCGCCGCAAGATCGACGCGATCCCGCATGTGGCGTACGACGTGCAGGATGGGCTGCGCTCGCGGGAGGGCAACGGCGGGCACCAGCCCGTGGCGTGGCAGGACCGGACGGGCACCCTCTGGTTTGCCATGGTCAAGGGCGCGGTCTGCGTGGACCCCGCACTGGCGCTGCTGGCTAATTCGCCGCCGCCCCCGGCGCGGGTGGAAGAACTGACCGCCGATGGCCAGAAGGTGCCCCTGACCGACGACCATCCCCCCGTTTTGCCCGCTGGCACGCAGAAGTTCGAGCTGCGTTACACGGCGCTGAACCTGACAGCCCCCGAGCGCAGCCGCTTCCGTTACCGGCTGGAACCGTTCGACAAGCAGTGGACGGAAGCCGGCACGGAACGCGTGGCCCATTACACGAACCTGCCCCCGGGTCGGTATCGTTTTCTGGTGCGGGCGGCCAACGGCGACGGGGTGTGGAACGAGACCGGGGAGGAACTGGCTTTCACCTTGCGGCCACATTATTACCAGGTGATCTGGTATCAATTACTGGCGGGCGGGGCCGTTTTGGGGTTGAGCTTCGGCTGGCTGCGTCGGCACCGGCACCAGCTCGTCGCCCGGGTGGTCCAGGCCGAGGCCGACGTGCGCGAGCGCATCCTCTACCAGGAAATCCTGAACGCCGCCAAGGAGGAAGCCGAACGCGCGCGCGCCGAGGCCGAACGCGCGAGCAACGCCAAGAGCGATTTCCTTTCCCGGGTTTCCCACGAACTCCGCACCCCGCTCAACGCCATCCTCGGGTTCGGGCAGCTCTTGGAGCTGGACGATCTTTCCGAGGGCCAGTCCCAGAGCGTCGGACACATCCTGCAAGGAGGACGGCACCTGCTCGGGCTGGTCAACGAGGTGCTCGACCTGGCCAGCATCGAGAGCGGCAAGCTGGAACTGGAGTTCGAGGAGGTGGAGATCGGGCCGTTGTTGCGCGAGAGCGTGTCGCTGGTCAGCCCCATCGCCCGGACGCGCGGCGTCCAGGTTCACCTCGACCTGATCCCGGCGATGGAGACGAGCTGCGTGCGCGTGGAACGGCGGCGGCTCAAACAGGTGTTGCTCAACCTGATCGACAACGCAGTGAAGTACAACCGGGCCACCGACGGCGAGGTGTTTATCGACGCGCAGCCGATGGCCGGGGGCGAGGAGGGCGCGGTGGCGGGAGGCCTGCGGATCAACGTGCGCGACACGGGCCTGGGGATGAGCGCAGCGGGGCTGGGACGGCTGTTCACGCCGTTCGAGCGGCTCGGCGCGGCGCACGGACCCATCAAGGGGACGGGCCTGGGATTGGCGGTCAGCAAACAGCTCGTCGAACGCATGGGCGGCAGCCTGCGCGTGGTCAGCGAGGAAGGGCGCGGCAGCACCTTCAGCATCGAACTGCCGCTGGCGGCGGCGGCGGCGCTGCCAGCGAGCGTGTTGCCCGTCGAAGGGCCGGAGCCGGGCCGCGCGGAAACGCCGACGGAAGCCACGCTGCTCTACATCGAGGACAACCCATCCAACCTCCAGGTCGTGCGGACACTGCTTGCGCGCGCGCGGTCTCACTGGCAATTTTTGTCCGCCGCCGAGGGCCAGACAGGATTGGAAATGGCGCGCCAGCTTATGCCCACGTTGATCTTGCTGGACCTGCAAATGCCCGGGATGACGGGCGAGGAAGTGCTGGGCGAACTGCGCCGGGACCCGGTGACGCGGCACATCCCCGTGATCGTGCTCAGCGCGGACGCCACCAGCCACAGCCGCGAACGCTTGTTGGACAGCGGGGCGGACGCGTACCTGACCAAGCCCTTCGATCTCGATGGGTTGCTCACGCTGGCGGATCAGACGCTGCTCAAAGCTGCCGGACAGGCGGCGATGCGATGAGGTAGGGATGGCGGTTCGGAACCCCGGCAGGGGCCGGGGAAACAAATCAGGATACATCCTTATTCCCCGCAGAGCGGTCCGGTTCATGCTGAAACTACATAGAAGCGCTGCGGATGTTGCGTGCGCACCCGGCGACCGGACCCTTCCGGTCAGGCCGGGGTTGCTTATATGCCCATCCCCAATCCGCCCAACGAAGAGGCACGCCTCGCCACCCTGGCAAATTACGATCTGCTCGACACCCCGCCCCAACCGGAGTTCGAGCACCTGACTGCCATGGCAGCCCGGTTCTTCAACGTCCCCATCGCCGTCGTGGCCCTGGTGGACGCCGAACGCGTCTGGTACGAATCGTGCCACGGGCTGCACATGACCGAAACACCCCGGGCGATGGCGTTCTGCGCTTGCACGATCCTGGGGACCGTCCCGTTCATCGTGCCGGATGCGGCGGCGGACGAACGTTTCGCCGACGGCGAACTGGTCGCCGGTCCCGCGCGGGTGCGTTTCTACGTGGGCGTGCCTCTGATCACGCTGGCCGGGGTCCCGCTCGGGTCGCTCTGCCTGATGGACACCGCTCCCCGTGCCTTCAGCGAGGCGGAGGCGGCCAGCCTGACCCAGATGGGAAACGTCGTCATGGCGGCCATCGAAGCGCACCACACCGAGCAACGTTTGCGGCGGGAAATCGCCGTGCACGAACAAACAACCCAATCGCTCCGGGAGGTGGAAGCACGGTACCGGCGCACCGCCGAAAATACCCCCGGCATGGTTTATCAGTTGGTCATCCGGGCAGACGGCAGCGCCGAGTTTCCTTTCGTCAGCGACGCTTGCCGCGCCATCCTGGAACTGGAGCCAGCCACGCTCCAGCGTGATGCCAGCGAGTACATGAGGCTCATCCACCCGAAGGATAAAGCGGGGCGTGACCGCCTGATCGCGGAGGCGCTCAGGACCTTGCAGCCCCTACGTTGGGAAGGACGTTTCATCCTGCCCTCCGGCAAGATCAAATGGGTGCAAATTTCCTCGCAGCCCGAGCGGATGCCCAACGGCGACATGTGCTGGGACGGCCTGTTGCTGGACATCACCGAGCGCAAGCAGGTCGAGAACCGGCTGCTGATGCTGAGCAGTTCGGTCGAGCACGCCAACGACGTGATCCTCGTCACGTCGGCGGAGCCGGTGGACGAACCCGGCCCGCGCATCATCTACGTCAACAAGGCGTTCACCATCAACACCGGCTACACCGCCGAGGAAGCGATTGGCAAGACCCCGCGCATCCTCCAGGGACCTGACACCAGCGCGGAGGCCCGGGCGACGATCCGCCGCGCGCTCAAGGCGTGGGAGCCGGTGCGCGTGGAACTGCTCAACTACCGCAAGGACGGCAGCGAGTTCTGGGTGGAGCTGAACATCGTGCCGGTCGCCAACGAGCGAGGCTGGTGGACCCATTGGGTCAGCGTGCAACGCGACATCACCGAGCGCAAACAGGTCGAACAGGCTCTCACCCAGGCCGCCCTGACCACCGGACAAGCCCGGGAGGAAGCCGAACGCGCCAACCGCGCCAAGAGCGAATTCCTGTCCCGCATGAGCCACGAACTCAGGACGCCGCTCAACGCCATCCTCGGGTTCGGCCAACTGCTGGAGATGGACAAGCCCACGGATCGCCAGCGCGAAAAACTCTCGCACATCCTCAAGGGTGGCCAGCACTTGCTCGGCCTCATCAACGAGGTGCTCGACATCTCCCGCATCGAGAGCGGCCAGATAGAATTGACCCTGGAAGCCGTCAACGTGGAGAAAGTCTTCAACGAGGCGTCCGACCTCATCCAGCCGCTGGCGGCCCAACGCGGCATCCATGTGGGCCGGTGCCTGGGCCGGGCATCCAAAGGTTTCCTGCTGGCGGACCGGCAGCGCCTGGTCCAGGTGGTGCTCAACCTCCTGTCCAACGCGGTGAAGTATAACCGGTCCGGGGGGACGGTCGGCATTTCCTGCGAACCGGCGGCGCGGGCAGGCTCGCTGCGGCTGGCCGTCACCGACACCGGCCCCGGCATTGCGCCCGCCGATCTGGCGAAGCTGTTCACGCCCTTCGAGAGGTTGGCCGCCGAACACAGCAACATCGAAGGCAGCGGCATCGGCCTGGCGATCTCCAAACGGCTGGTCGAAGCGATGGGCGGCACGGTCGGCGTGGAAAGCACGCCCGGGCACGGCAGCACGTTCTACCTGGAACTGCCCGCCGCCGTGATCAAGGAGACGGCGCAACCGGCAGCCCTCGCGCCGGAACCATTACCCAGCGATGGACCGGTGATCCTGTGCATCGAGGACAATCTTTCCAACTATTCGCTGGTGGAATTGGCCCTGGAAGCCAAGCGGCCGGATGTCCGTCTGGTGGGGGCCATGCTGGGACGGCTCGGGTTGGAGATGGCGCGCGAGCAGCGGCCCGACCTGATCCTACTGGACCTGCAACTGCCCGACATCCCCGGCGACGAGTTGCTGCAAAGGTTGCAAGAGGACGAGCGCACCCGGGACATTCCCGTCATCATGGTGACCGCCGACGCCACCAACGGCCAATCCCGTCGCTTGCTCAAGCTCGGGGCACACGCCTACCTGACCAAACCACTAAACATCCCGATGTTTCTGCGGACGATTGAGGACGCGCTCGGCGAGGACACGCCTGCCCATCAGTTGGTTGAGGTTGCGTAAGCGGGTGACGACTGTTCCCCGGCACCGCTCGTTGCCGGGCATCTTTCCGGGGGTTGGCGGCGTTACTTCTCACCGGATTCCGCCATGCCTCCTCCTTTTCCGTCCCCCTCCAAACGCTTGCACGAAATGAACCGTCTGGAGGACATGGGTCGTTTTCCCGTGCCCGTTTACCTGGGAGCGACGGCTAACGTGCTCGGCTCGATAGTCCTTTTTTACTGGCTGCACCGCCGGACCGGCGGCAATCTGCCTGTGGGTTTCGTCTGCGCCGTCGTGCTGGTGGGGTTGAACGTCCTGCCCGTAGTCCTGCTGCGTTGGCGCGACGGCGCGGCGCGGCTGGGGGAGACGCGGCCCGTGGAACACATGAACTTTTTCGCCGACCAGCATCGCTTCGCCTCCTGGGTCTACGCCGTGGCGAGCGGCAACCTGTTTTTCTGGCTCCTGCTGGCCTGGGCAGCCTTTGACTTTGAGCGGAGCACGCGCATGCTCATCGCCGTGGAAAGCTTGGCCTTCGGCTGCACCCTCGCGCCCGTTTGGCTGCGGGCGATACGACGCCCACCGGCAGCGCGCTTGCCCACGTCGATCTGACCTTGTCCACTTCCTGATCCATCGTGAACGGCCCCACCGACCCACCCGCCCCGCTGCGCCTGCCCCGCCTGCTGCTGGTGGAAGACGAACCGGCGCAATGGGCGTTCTTTCTCGAAGTGTTGCAGCCCCACTACGACGTGGAATTGGCGACGGACGGCTTGCGCGCCTGGGAACTGGCGCAGCTCCAGACACCCGACCTCGTGCTCTCGGATGTGCTCCTGCCTGGCGACATAGACGGCTTCACGCTAGCCCGCCGCCTGCGGGAATATCCGCCGACGGCCAAGGTGCCGATTCTCCTGCTCAGCGCCAGCACCAAGATCGAACTCCTAGTCCGTGGACTACAGGCCGGTGCCTACGATGTCATGCTCAAACCTGTGCCCGTAAACCGTTTGCTGGAAGTCCTACGCGCCCGGCTCGCGGACAACCACGGGTCGACCTTTCAATAGCTGATGCGCATGGGCATCAGCACGTAGAGGAAGCTGCTGTTGATTTTGATGACGCCGGGACTCATCTCGTCGATGAGATCGAGGTACACGGTGTCTTCGGTCAGGTTGCGCAGCGGAGCCATCAGGAACTCCGGGTTGAATGCGATGGTGAAATCCTTGCCGCTATACTTGACCGGCAGCGATTCCTTGGCCTCGCCGATTTCCGGGCTGTTGGCGGCGATGTCGATGTTGTTCTTAGTGAAGATCAACTTGAGCGAGTTGGATTTCTCGCTGGTCAGCAGCGAGACGCGGCGCACGGCATTGAGGAACGTCTCCCTTTCCATTTCGATGCGCTCCTTGGTCTCGTTGGGGATGACCTGCTTGTAGTTCGGGTAGTTGCCTTCGATGAGCTTCGAGACAAGCAGCGTGCCGTTGAGTTCAAAAGCCACCTGGTTCTCGCCAAGGCGGATTTCGATCTCGCCGTCGTCCTTGAGCAACCGTGCCAGTTCGTTGATCGCCTTGGCCGGGATGATGACGCTGGCCTCGTCGCCAGGCTTGATCTCGACTTCGATGTCAACCATCGCCAAGCGGCGTCCATCGGTGGCGACGAGGATCAGCTTCCCTTCCTTGAAGGAACACAGGATGCCGTTGAGCACGTAGCGCGTCTCGTCGGTGCTGATGGCATAGCTGGTCTTCTTGAGCGCGTCCTTGAGTTGGCCCTGGCGCAGGGTGTACGTCTTGGCCCCCTCGAACTTGGGCAGCGGCGGAAATTCTTCCTCCGGTAGGCCGAGGATTTTGAAGAAGCTCTGGCCGCTGTTGATGAGGGCGACGTTCTTGCCGTCGCTCTCGAACTGCACGTCGCTCGACGGCAGTTCGCGGATGATCGTGAAGAGCCGCCGGGCGGGCAGCGTGGTCGCACCGGCTTCGGTGATCTCGGCGTCCACGCTGCAACGCACGCCCACGTCCAGGTCGGTCGTGGTCATGTTAATGCCCTTACCGTTGGTTTGCAGGAGGACGTTGGAAAGAATGGGGAGCGTCGTGCGGGTGCTGACCACGCTCTGGACCTGCTGCAAGCCTTCGAGCAGCTTTTCTTTGCTGAGATGGAATTTCATACGCTGGGCAAGGAACTCATCTGGTCAGCTATCAAAAGCGACACGGCGAGTAGTTTGCTACTCTAACCTAATTAGGGGGCAACTTGTCAAGAAATTGCGCGCGTCCACAAGATATTGTGCGTTTCGACCGAAATCGAGCGGCGGATTTTGAAAAAGCGTTCCCAAGATTGGTTGCGCCAACCCGCCACGGCAGACGGCAACAAAAAACCTTCCCCCAAGGAGGGGGAAGGTTTTCGATAACCGGCGCGGGCTAGCGCGGAACGTTAGCCCTTAAAATTGAGCGGCGCGATCCCGGCGGCCATCGCGGCGTGCTGCTCGTCGGTGCAGGCGGAATCGGTGGGGACAGCGGTCTGCACACTGTTCGGGCCGACCAGATGCTTTTCCAGCAAGTAGCGTTCGATATCGTCGCCGCTCACATCAGGCAGCATTTCGCCGCCGATTTCAACGCAGGGCGAAAGCGGCTGGCCGCTGCGCTGTTCCATTTCCCAGCGGAAGGCCGGGTTCTGGATGATGTCCTTCTCGGTGTAAGGCAGGTTGTACTTTTGCAGGATGGCACGGACGCCCGCGCTCCAGCCGCAGTAAGTTTTGAGATAGGCGGTGATCGGTAGTGTTTCCATAAGACAAAAAATTGGGTCGGTTGCTGCAAAGAGATTGTCGATTGCCGCCGGGCAAATGTCAACGGCGGAGCGGGGATCGGCAGACCCGGCATTTCACCTTGCGCTCGGACCCGGTCTGCGGTTCGGTTCGCTCGCCTGTTTTATGATTCCAGCCGCCGCCGATTCCCCGCCGCAACCGCACCCGACGCGCTACGATTACCCGCCGTTTTCCGTGCTGCTCGTGCTGGTGGTCCTGCCGCTCTACGCGCTCGATCAAGCAACGAAGTTCTTCGTGGTCAAGTATATCGACCCGACGGCTCCTCTGCCGACTACTCCGTATTGGTTCCGTCTCGTCCACTGGTCGAACACCGGCGCAGCGTGGGGCATGTTTTCCAACGCCAACCCGTTTTTTATCGCGTTGTCGGCGCTGGCGCTGGTCGTCCTGGCGGTGATGTACCGCTCCCGGACGTTCGCCGCGCCGTGGCCGCGCGCCGGATTTTTCCTGCTGCTGCCCGGGGTGCTCGGCAACCTGACCGACCGCCTCGTCCACGGGCACGTCGTCGATTTCCTGCTGTTCGATCTGCACGTGCGTTTTGCGGACCCCTGGCCGGCGTTCAACGTGGCGGACAGTTGCATCTGCGTAGCGGTGGGCTGTTTCCTCATCGGCTCGTTGCAGGACGCCCGCCGCCCGACTTGACCGTGGCAACCGTCTTCGATTCCGATGCCCCCGCGCAGACCGCCACCCATGGCTGCGTGCTGGGGGCCGCCGCCCGGCCCGGCGAGGTCTGGGCATTGGTCGGCGACCTCGGCGCAGGCAAGACGCATTTCGTGCAGGGGATCGTCGCAGGCGTCGGCGCGTCCGGCCCGGCGACCAGCCCGACGTTCGCACTGCTCCACGAGTACACCGGCGGACGGTTGTCGGTGTTCCATTTCGATTTCTACCGGCTGGAAACCGCCGGGGAAGCACTCGCGCTCGGACTGGAGGAATATCTCGACGGCGACGGGTTGACCGTCATCGAATGGGCGGACAAATTCCCCGCGTTGCTGCCGTCCGGCACGCGCTGGTTCCGGTTCGAGATTCTGGACGGCGACCGGCGGCGGATCGCCGAAAATTCGTCCCTCTGACCATGCTCGTCCTCGCCCTGGAATGTTCGACCGCACACGGCAGCCTGGCGTTGACGGGCGGCTGGCGCACGGAGTTCACCACCGGGCGCGGCGAGGGCGGCAAGCTGTTCACCGCGCTGACGGAGGCCATGAAGGTGGTCCGGGCGGCGGACGGGCGGCTGGAGCGGATCATCGTCGGCTTGGGGCCGGGTTCATATTCCGGTATGCGGCAGGCCATCGCGGCAGCGACGGGGCTGGCGACGGCGACCGGCACGCCACTGGTCGGCGTGCCGTCGGCGGCGGCGTTGGAGGTAGGCGCACTGCGTTATCAGGCGGTGGGCGACGCCCGCCGGGGGACGTTCTATTATACAGCGGTGGAGAATGGCAGATGCGTGGCGGGGCCGGAATTGCTGGAAGACCAAGCCGGGCTGCAAGCGCGTCTGGCCGAGCGGTCCGACTGGCCGGTGTTCGCGGTAGAAAGTCTGCCGGACGGCATGGTGGATGCACCCGTGGCGCTGCCCTCGGCGGAACGTTTGCTGGCCGTGCCGATAGCCGCCCACGTTCTTCCACCTTTGGAACCGATTTACCTGCGTCCGGTTGCCTTTACCTTGCCGAAAGCGGAAAAGAGATAAGATGGTCCCCTCTTCCAACCACACCCGCTGCTGGGCGGAAGTCGATCTCGCGGCGTTGCGCCACAACGTCGGCGTCGTGCGCGAGCGCATCGGGCCGGACGGCGACATCCTGGCCATCGTCAAGGCCGACGCTTACGGGCACGGCATGGTGCCGGTGGCGCGGGCGTTGACCACACAGCGGGTCGCGGCGTTCGGCGTGGCCAACGTCGCCGAGGCGGCGCACCTGTTGGAGGCGTTGCCCGAGGCACGGGTTACCCTGCTTTCCCCCGCCTTGCCCGACGAACGGGCGGAAGTCGTGCGGCTGGGGCTGCGGCCCTGGGTTTCGGGCTTGGCCGAGGTGCTAGATTACGCAAAGCTCGCCGTCGAGGCGCGCGGGCCGGTGGGTGAGCCTTTCGACCTGGAAATCAAGGTGGACACCGGCATGGGCCGCATGGGCGTGCTCGAAGAAGGGTTCGAGGCGTTGCGCCGGGCCGTCGTGCGGCTGAGAGCGTTGCGGCTGGCGGGCGTGGTGACGCACCTGCCTTCCGCCGACGAGGACGAGAAATTTACCGACGGGCAACTTGCCCGCTTCGACCCGCTCCAGGCCCGCTTGCCGCCCGAGGCGAGTTTCCACGCGCAGAACAGCGCCGGAGTGATTTCCTACCCGCTGCGTGGCCGCACAATGGTCCGGCCCGGGTTGATGCTCTACGGCTCCTCGCCCGTGGCGTCGTTCCAGAAAAGCCTGCGGCCCGTGCTCGCGCTCAAGACCCGCGTAACGCTGGTGCGCGAGTTGCCGCCGGGCCGGGGGATCAGCTACGGGCGGACGTTCATCACGCCGCGAGCAATGCGGGTCGGCACGCTGGCGGCGGGCTATGCGGACGGCTACCCGCGCCACCTGTCCAACGCCGGGGCCGCCGTGCTGGTGCGCGGTCAGCGGTGCCCGGTGCTCGGACGCGTGACCATGGACCAGATCATGATCGACCTGAGCGCGCTGCCCGCCGTGGACGCCGGGGAGGAGGCCGTGCTCATCGGGCGGCAGGGCGCGGAGGAAATCCTGGCGGGAGAGCTAGCGGGGAAGGCGGGCACGATCCCCTGGGAGATCTTCACCGGGTTGACCACGCGGGTCGGGCGGGTGTATCGGGGTTGAGATTTAGTTCGCTGCTGTGGCATGTTTTTCGGCGGCCACATTCCTTCCCATGTTTCAGATTATTTTTAACTCACTCAGCGCGAGAGAGTTGTCTTCGATGCCCAAACTGTTGCAGCTGAGCCTGCTCGGGGAATTCCAGGTGCTGCCCGAAGACCTCGACAAGCTCGACAGCGATAAGTTCGGGCGCATCGAACGGCAGGGGAAGAAACTCTTCCGGTTCCGCGCGAGCGATTACCGCATCTATTTCGAGCCGTGTCCGCAGGGCGTGACCGTCCACCGCATCCTGCACAAAAACACGATCTCGGATTTCCTGTTCCGCTCCAAGCTGCCGCTGCCCGCCGAGGACGACCAGCTCGGCAAGACGCAGGCATTCTGGCAGCTCATTGATGAGGGAAGGATGAAGGATGAAGGATGAGGGATGAAGGCAGAAAGCGGGTGCCGCTGGCGGTGTGGATCGGGCTGGCGGTGGTGGCGGTCCACGCGCTGTTTTTCTGGGCGGTGTCGGACAAGCAGTTTTTGCCCAAGGCGCGGTACGTGCCACCCCCGCCGACGCCCAATTTCGGCGCGGGTGAGCGGCGGAGCGTCGATCCGCAGACCGGCGAGACGACGACCGAGCGTCAGTTTCAGGTGAGCACGCTGCTGGCCACGCCGAAGCCGAAGGCGACGCCGGAGCGGTGATCGCAGACCGCTCTTCCCGCACCCCTGCCTGGGTAAAAGAAGGGCCGCGTTGGTCAGGTTTTCTGGTGGCACCCCCGGTCGTTCGCCGACCGGAGGATTTCTGGCGTTCTCGTGCCGACACGCACGGCCAAGATGCTGCGCCCCGGCGATTTCATTGGAAAATCACCCACTACCTGTTGTTTATCCCTATGCATTCCATGCTTGCCAGCTTTGTCCTCCTCGCGCAGGACTCCACCGTCACCACGACCAATAGCCCCGTCCCTTCGGGCGTTTTCGCGCACAACATCATTTACACGTTGCTCATCGGCTTCGTCGTGGGCGTGATCGCCAAGCTGATCACCCCGGGTCGTGACGCGGCGGGCTGCATCGTCACCTCGCTGATCGGTATCGCCGGGGCGTTTCTCGCTTATTTCGTCGGCGCATCGTTCGGCCACTACGGCAACGGCGTCGGCCCGGGCATCATCGCTTCGACCATCGGTGCGGTCGTCGTGCTGGTGATCTATCACGCGATCTTCAAGCGCGGCGGCGGCACCGGCCCGACCATGTAAGCGGCTTCCACCGAAATCAGAACGTCCGAAAGGGCGCGGACCTGCCAACCGGCAGAATCCGCGCCTTTTTGCTGCACTTTTCGCTTTCGGCGGACGGCTTTTTCTTTAGGTTGACCCCCCTATGTCCACGGAGACGACCGCCTCGCCTTATTCCCGCAAAAACCCGTTCCCCGGACGGATGACGACCAACCGGCTGCTCAGCCAGCCCGGCAGCGGGAAGGAAATCCGCCACTTGGAAATCTCGCTCACAGGCTCGGGACTGACCTACGAGGTCGGCGATTCGGCAGGCATCTACCCGGACAACGACCCCGCGCTGGTCGAGGAAACGCTCGCCGCGCTCGGGGCCACCGGGGACGAAATGGTGGCGGCCGCCGAGGCCGGCGCGCCCGCCGTGCCGCTGCGCCAGGCGTTGCGCACGCAGTACCACATCACGTCGCCGTCCAAGCAATTTCTCGAAGCGATTGCCGCGCGCTCGGAGGGAGATTCGGTGCTGCGCGAGCTGATGGAAGACCCGCTGCGCAAGGGCGACGTGGCGAAGTTCGTGCACGGGATGGAGATCATCGACTTCCTGTTGTCGCACCCGTCGATCCGGTTCACGACGGACGAGTTCGTGAAGCTGCTGCGCAAGTTGCAGCCGCGCCTGTATTCGATCTCGTCGAGCATCAAGGCGCACCCGGAAGCCGTCCACCTGACGGTGGCGGCGGTGCGCTACGAGACGCACGGACGCCAGCGCAAGGGCGTGGCCTCGACGTTCCTGGCCGAACGCGCCGAGCACCCCGCGCCGGTGCCGCTGTTTTTCCACAGCGCGAAGCATTTCCGGCTACCCGAAGACCCGGCGACGCCGGTCATCATGGTCGGACCGGGCACGGGGATCGCGCCGTTCCGCGCGTTCCTCGAAGAACGGCAGGCCACCGGCGCAACCGGCAAGAACTGGCTGTTCTTCGGCGACCAGCGCGCCAAGTACGACTATCTGTACGAAGAGGAATTCGCGGCGATGCGGGCGACGGGCGTGCTCACGCGGTTGGACCTGGCGTTTTCGCGGGATCAAACCGAGAAGATTTACGTGCAGCACCGGATGCTTGAAAACGCCGACGAGCTATGGCGTTGGCTGGAGGAGGGCGCGCATTTCTACGTGTGCGGCGACGCCAACCGCATGGCCAAGGACGTGGACGCGGCGTTGTCGCAGGTCGTCGAAAAGGCGGGCGGCAAGGACGCGCACGGAGCGGCGGAATACGTCGAGGCTCTCAAGAAAGCGAAACGCTACAAGCGCGACGTGTATTGATCGTTTCCGGCAGGGACTGCCAGCGCGAGCCGGTGGTCCGGGATCACGGCGCTTCGAGCGAGGCAACACGACTGTCATCGCAGAGAGAGAACAGGTTGAAACCGTTTTCCGTCGTCCCATCTCCTCGTGCGCAGAATCATTGGCAATCGAAGGAAAACTTGAGTATGTTTGCCTTTCCCCCTTGAAAACGTTCTTCACTCTCCCCCTGGCGTTTGCGCTCGGTTTCTTCGCTCCTTTGCTGCACGCGGAAAGTAACGGCGCCGGACTCACGCCGCCGCTGGGCTGGAGCAGTTGGAGCTTCGTGCGAAAGAACCCCACCGAGACCAACATCGAGGCCCAAGCGAGCGCCACGGTTTCCACCGGCCTGGCCGCCCACGGCTTCGAGTTCGTTAACATCGACGATTATTACTACCTCGACCCCGCCACCACCGTCGATGCCAACGGTCGCTGGGTCGTGAGCCCGACGGCATTTCCCGACGGCATGGCGGCGGTGGGCAGCTACGTGCATGGCCTGGGCCTGAAGTTCGGCCTGTACATGACCCCGGGCATCCCTATCGCCGCCTACAACCAGAACACGCCCATCCTGGGCACCAGCTACCACGCGCAGGACATCGTCGCCCTCCCCCTCGCTTACGCGACCAATTATAATAGTTCGTTCGGCAGCGACAGCAAAAAGGTGATGTACAAGATCGACTTCACCAAGCCCGGCGCGCAGGCGTTCATCAATTCCTGGGCCAACCTGCTCGCCTCGTACGGAGCCGACTACCTCAAGCTCGACGGCGTCGGCACCAGCACGGTGGCCGACATCACGGCCTGGTCCACCGCCCTCCAACAGAGCGGCCGGACGATCCACTTCGAGCTTTCCAATGCGCTGGCCGCCAGCAGCGGGGCCACTTGGCGGCAATACACGAACGGCTGGCGCATCGAGGGTGACATCGAGGCTTACGGCGCCTCCAACTATCCGCTCACCAGTTGGTCGAACGTCGCCAAGCGTTTCACCGACGAGCCAAACTTCACCACCTGGGCGGGGACCGGCGGTTGGAACGACCTGGATTCCCTGGAACTCGGCAACGGCGCGAACGACGGCCTGACCGCCGACCAGCGGCAGACGGCTATGACCCTGTGGGCCACGGCCTGT
>CAXSED010000030.1:0-39389 GCA_964236475.1 uncultured Chthoniobacterales bacterium | reverse complement strand
TCAAAACTCATGGTCAAACGACTGGCAAAACGCCATTATTAGACAGTCTCTTAGCTGCGGCTACCGGACGCAGGACTTCACGTATATCTCCCGGGCTGGTGGGCTTGTCAGCTGCTTCGGACTGATCATTTACGCGCGTCCGATGCTCAGGCGGAGTATCGCGATGCCACCACCAGCGGAACGAACCCAACAAGATTGGGCGAAATTGGACGAACTGCGCGCCGAATACATCGGGTTCACCGTGATTTTTATGGGAACATTGCTCTGGGCAGATGGAGATCTGTTCGCGGATGTCATCAGAGGCCTGCTTGACCTGTGGCATCACCGTTAAGGGAATGAATTCCACACCACATGTGCGGCCGGTTGTGACGGTGCCCCGCCAGTCAGATCAGGTACGCCGAAGCTCTGCGGTGGTTGACCGTAGACGGTGTCCTGCATTTTCAGATGCCCTGCCATGGGTTGTTGCCAAGGAGGCGGGTGAGCATGAGCATGGTAAAAGCGACGAAGTGTAACCCGGCCAGCGTGGTGCCCAAGCGTTCGTAATCACGCGCCAAACGCCGACACCGTGCAGTCCAGGCGAAGGAGCGTTCGACCACCCAGCGCCGAGGCAGGAGTACGAAGCCCTTCTTGGCTTCGGGCAGGCTAACCACTTGTAGGGCAATGCCATGTTCTGCGGCCACGGCTGCCGCTGCTTCGCCGTTGTAGCCGCTGTCCACAAAGGCGACGTGCACGCTCTCGCCCGTGACCTCCTGGACGTTGGCCAGGAGTTGATCGACGTGGGCGCGTTCGTTCTCGTTGGCCGCTGAAACGTGGGCGGCGAGCAGATGCCCAAGCGTGTCCACCGCCAGATGGACCTTGGCTCCTTTTCTTTTCTTGTGCCCATCGTAGCCCGAGCGTGCTCCGCTTTCCACGCGGCCCTGCACCGTACGTGCATCCAACACGGCGGCGGTGGGTTGTTCAGGCCGGTCTGCCATCAAGCGCAGGATCATCCTCAAATCGTGCGCCATGACTTCAAAGACGCCTGCCGCCAGCCAGCGTTGGGCCTGCTGGTGGACGATCTGCCAGGGTGGCAAGTCGTTGGGCAACAGACGCCAAGGACATCCGGCGCGCACCATGTAGCGCAACGCGTCAAAGACGGCACGCAACGAATGCTGACGCTGAGGAGCATCCTCCTTCATCAAGCAAAGGTACGGGGCCACAAACGCCCACTCCTCATCGGAAACATTGGTCGAGTAAAATCCTGGCTGATTCACCCTGCCAACTTAGCTCATAAAATGCAGGACACCGTCTAGGAGCCTCCGGCACCCAGCGAGAATTGCTCCTCGCCACATAAGTAAACAAATGGGGCCGCGCAGATAAAATGGAGAAACGAGGCCGTGCTGTTGAGCATTATAATATGACAACGCACGAAAAAGAAAATGGTCCGGCGGACGACGAGCTTGCCGCATGGATGAAACATCGCAGCCGCCAACACCGCAAATCCCGTTTCCGATGGGCCGAACGCCCAGGTTCAACCAAGCAAGCCGAACCACGCCCCGCGGCCAGTTGGCAGGGCAGCAACCCTCCCGACGAAGCCGAGCTGCGCCTCCCGGCGTGGACGCTCACGGATTATCCCATTACCGACGAACCCGGTCGATCATGGTCACCGGCATCGAAAGCTACCGAATAGCTTTCCGGCAACGGTGACAAATTAGATTCGCGCTGGCTGCTCCACTCGTCGTCTGCGAGCATCCGCACGATTTCTGAACACGTCGTTGCGTCTCGCTCTACGGAATCAGATTCTTTCGTCTATCTCGATCTTTTCTGTTTGCCGAAAGGACGACATCTCGGCGGCAGGCAATGGCGGAGTCCAGCGTGCAATTTACCATCGTCGAGCCATGCGGGATTATCGAACGAGGCTACGTTGCCGACTTGCCCTGCCAGACACGTTCGATCCGCTCTCCTAACAACTTGGCCCTAGCCACGAGGAACGCTTCGTAGTCGGCACGAATCTTCGCAACGCGATCATCGGAGTCCGCGATGATCTGGTACTGGCTCGCGGCGAGTCGTTCGTAGGGGATGAGGTGGGTATCGAGCCTGCGTCGCAATTCCGCTTCTCCGAGCACGTTGTTTTCGGCCCGTTCCTGGAGGTATTTGATCGGGTCTTTGGCCGAAATCGTTCGGTTGGTGCGCCAAGTGATGAGCGCACAGTTGAGGGCGCGGAAAATCTTTTCGGCAGGCAAGTCAGCCTGTTCCAGCAGAGACACTGGGAAAAGGTGGTGGTATTCCCGGGGGTGTTCCTTGGAAGTGATGGTGGCCACGCTGGCGCGTTGGCCGTCAGCGAGGTCCTCGGCACCGCACTGGATCTGGAGTGCGAGCAACGCTCGGCCCAGGATGGTCTTGCCCTTTGGCCAATCCGCTTGGAGGAGTCTTCCCTCGACTGGCATCGGGTACGTTTCCTCGTTGAAAATCGGCACCATGGTGATGTCTCCGGTCCCCGAGAGGACGGCTTTAAGCGTTCGGTAATCCTGCAACGCGTTCGAGGCGGAGGATTGCTCATAACGGGAGGTCAAAAACGCCCGCCACAGATATTTGTGCAATAGGTGGCGGGCATTGCCCAATGCATCGGCCTGAGTTGGTAGATGGTTCCAGAGTGCGGCGACGACCGGGATGGCGGTGTAGCTCGGCAACCTCGCACCGTCGTAGATGCTTTCCGCTTCGAGGAACCCGACCATGCCCTTGATCGCCGCGACCGTTTGGTCCCATGAAGCGATCATGGCGCTGACGTCGATTCCTTGATAACCCGCCTGGCTGGGAGTGCGGTCTTGCATCAGGGCCACTGCGTCGAGGACGATTCCCTGGGGGTCGGCATATGCCGCCGCACGCGGCACCTCTTTCGTCAATGAAGCGATGTGTTCGTGCAAAGACTTGCCGGTTTCCTCTTCGACCAACGCCACCACGATGTCGTAGGTGCTCAGTCGCACGGAACTGGTGTTCATCTTGATGAACACATCCAGGGCCACGTCGCGCGGCGTCGTGACCGGCAGGGCCAAATACGGGAGGTTGAATTCCCTGACCTTGGTGCGCAACGCCTGGATGATGTCGTGATGTTTCATGTAGGCGTTGAAACGATCAGGTTCATCCGCCGGAATAGCTTCGGTCAGCCAAGCCTTGATCTCATCACTGATGTCGGCCGGCCGGAGGAGTCGGATCGGGACGAGCGATCGTTTCAGACACTCCCGTGGAGAGTCCACCCACACGGGATAGCGTCGGCCATCCTTGTGCGGCCAGCGTGCCTGTCCATAGACGGATGGAAGCTTCTCGCCCACGGCGTGCGGATCGTCCTCAAAGCCGACGAGGTAGGTGCGCTCGGGGAATTTATCGTGGAGCGCACGCCAGAGCGCCGTCAGACGTTGTTGTCCATCAAGCAACTGTTCGGTGACTTTGCCGCCCGCCTCCGGGGCATCCGTCATGGTGCGGCTCGGAAATTTTTCCGCATCGCCGACTTCCAAGATCAAAGCGGCCCCGGACGGGAGTCCGCGCAGCACCGTCGTCAACAGGCCGGAGACTTCGGAATGCCCCCAAGCTACCATCCGCTGGAATCGCGGAAGGGTGATCTGCCTGCTTACGACGCGGCCGAACCATTCGGGCAGAAAACGGTCGTGAGCATGCATGATCGAATGAAATCAAAAAATGCAAGAGTGTCCACGGAAAGCTACTGGTTCTCCTGACCTTTCGAGTCATCCGTGCCGGGCCGTCGGAGATAGATCACATCTGGTGTCGTTTTCATCTGCTCGATCACCGCCTCTTCCTCTTTGTATTGTGGGGATGCTTTGGCTTGGTGCCATTTCCACCACCGGACATCCATCCCCACCACGAAGGCCGTAGGGACTGCTCCCGGCCGGAGTTCCGCCGTCGGCAAGCGCGTACGGCAAGCCGCCGAAGCTTTACCTCAACGGTTTCTAGGGGCTTGAGGAGCGCCAAGACGGGACGGCAACTGAATTCGTTTATCTCGCCTGTCCCCCTGAGCGCCCCGCAACTCTCTCGCGGCGGCTCGCATGGGGTTGAACCAAACGTTTGGTGGCGAGACGCCACCTACCGAATCCCAGGGTCTAGGGGAAGCGTTCCAGGGGAACCTGCGCTCGGTCCAGAAGAAAAGTTACAGGCTGGGTTTCAGCCCACGGATCCTGAACGAAACGATGCCTGTCCTCCCTTTTCCTTCTTCGCGGCAGGGGGGGGGCTTGACAACCCGCCCCTTATAATTGGGGGGCAATCACATCACCGCCGCCCAGTTGAATCCTATGACCATACAACACATCGGACCCGACCAGCGGCAGGACACACCTATCTTCAAGCGTTCGAGGTACAGCGGTAATCCGCATTGCATGAATCTCATCCTGGACTTCGTTCAAGCCGAGTTTGGATTGCTCCCGGTGGAGAGTCCGGGTTGGTCTCTCCAATTTTTGCCGCCGTTCGCCGTGATTTTGAGCGCCGCCGTGTGGGATACGTCCGTCTGGGTTTCGCTGCATGGAAAAGCTTATCAATTTGATGGTCGGGATACCGTTCCCGGCAAGAACCCCAACTGGCGTAAATTCAACGTCCGAAATCGCAGCGAGGACATCATGAGGATCAAGAGTTTACTTCGACAAGCCCACGCAAATTATCAAAGAGACCAAAGCCATCTGGTTTGGGATGAAATCATCCATGTCACAGAGGCGAGATGGATCGAGAACCGGCAGCGCGAATTGAGGGAAGCCAAGAGGCAACAAATTCTGTGTGATTTGTAGTGGCTGGTTCGCTGTCTTTGCGGAGACGTTGTCTCCATGGGACAGAACGCGGGAAGGACAGGCATCTTTTCAGCGGCGTGACGCCGGGCAAAGCTGGCTGTCCCTTTTGTACCGAGAGATTGCCTAATTTTACTCTCAGGCAACTGCTCCAAGGGCCATTTTCAGCCAAATTAGCAAAATTTACAATAATCACGACAGTCCAAGATAATTTAGCAAAACAGCTTACAATAACACATATTAGTGCAATGCCCTCAGCGGTAGTATCTTGAGAAGTAAGAACCCATTGCCTTTTCTCTTCCGCTATCGCGATACGACGATCCCCAAGCCTACTTGCCCAGCCGAATCGCCCTTTTATTTGAGCGCTGAACTCCACCCGTCGATCATCAAATTAGCTCCGCTGGCGTATCCGGCATCCGGTCCCGACAGATACGCCACCATCCCCGCGAGTTCTTACGCCCTCCCGTAGTGCGGGACCGCCATGTCGAATTTTATCAATGCCGTTTGCAATACCGACAGCCAGCATGTTCGAAACCGTTCATGCACCGCACGCTTTCCGTTCGGAACGCATGCGACGGAGATAGATTCCGGTGCCTGCCACGAGGAACAACAGGGACCCTACCGTGGTGGACGGTTCCGGCACCACGGTATCGACGGCTTGCCCAAACGCGATTCCGCTGGTGCTGGTATTGATGGCACTCCCCGCGTCCGAGGTCAGGAACAACAAGTTGTAAGCCGAGCTTCCGTTCGCCGGGATGTACCAGGCCGAACTGGTATCGGCGTCCGTCGAACCGTTCGCCACGGTGGAACGGTACACGCCGTAGTCGGTGCCGGAGGCCAGGCTGGTGGCGGTGCTCGACACCGTGGGGAACCAGTACATGATGATTGGATCGCCTGCCGCCACGGTGCCGGAAGCAGCCGTGCCCAAAGTGAGCGCCCCCGACAGTTGCCGGACCTCGCCGGCGTTCTGTACTCCGTTCTGGTTGCCGTCTCCGCTGATGGTGCTCTTGAAGAGGACGACATCATCGCTACCCGGGGAAATCGCGCTGCCCACCGTCAAGGTGGATGCGGTAGAAGGAGCCGTGAAACTCGTGTCACCCGTGCTGGCAACCAGCAACAAGGTGCCGCTACCATACGGCACGTTGGTCGTGCTCTGGTCCTTGAGGTAGCCGCCCGCCAGTTGGAGGGTGACGGTGGCATGAGTGGCGGCAACGCCCCCGATGCTGAGGGCGAAGGCAGCGGCGAAAATGCGTGCGGATTTGTTCATGTATCGGGTTGGTTCTTTCTGTGACCGGCGGCGGATGGGTAGACCTAGTATGTGGACGGGCTTGTCCACGTCACGGTGGCACCGGCTGAAGTGGTTTGTTTGCGGATGATGACTCCCGTGCCAGGCGTGAACACGGCGTCAGTGCCAGCGTCGGTGGTCGATCCCGACTTTTGCCAGGTGCTGTTGACGTAGGTATAAACCGCCGTGGCCGCTTTGTTTAACCCGGCCACCGTGCTGTCGAAGACGAGCAATTGATCCCCAACCGTGAATCCGGACGACGCCGTGAAGGCTCCACTGCTGACGAGCCCGGAATCGTTCAGGGTGATCGAGATCGGCCGAACCAGAGCGACTTCGTTATCTTGCTGGCCGGTCGTGGTGGTTGCCAGTGGGACAACCAGGCTCGTCGCGGGCACCGATCCGGGGACGGTGAACGCGGTTGCCACCGAGCCGTTGTTGCGCACCGTAAAGAAGTTGTCCGGGTAGAGGACCACGTCGTTGGCCGAGGCGCTGGTGGCCGTGTTGTACCAACTCGCGCCGCTGCCCGAATAGTAGTAGCTCGACGTGGCGGCTAGGTTGATGCCGGTGCTAACGGTGTCTGGGAGCAGGATTTGCGTAGCGCCGCCGAAGCCGCTGGTGGCCGTCACCCCTGTCCCGCTGGGAAAGAGCGTGCCGAGGGTCCAGTAGGGGATGATGTCCACGGTGACCGCACTCGTCACCGCCGCCAAGCTGTCCCCGTTGAGATTGAGCGTAACGGAGATCACGTCATTGTCCGTGATCGTATAGAAGCTGCCCACCTTCGAGCCGCTGGCGATCCGCGCGAAATACGTGTTGGACTGGGTGCCGGAGACGTACTTGAACTGGCTGGCAGTAAAAGCCGCACTGGAAAACGTGATTTTCGTCACGGTGCCGCTCGTCGCCGGGGTGCCGCTGCCAACGTACACCGGGAGGCGGTCCAGCGGGGTGGAGGCGACGGTGTCCGAGCTGCCCAGGCACGAGACCGTGCGCAAGCCATCCGTTGGAGTCGTGGACGTAGACGTAGCACCCCGGGAGATGCCGACCATTGCGAGGGAGACCGCGCCGAGCGCCGCGACGAACCGAGTTTGCAACCAGATGCGTTGAGGTGCCGTCTTCATGAGAAATAGTTTGGGCCTGAGGATGGGGTCGAAGTGGAGTCGGCTACTTATTCTTGGTCTTGATCGCCGTGGTGGTCGTGGTCGCATCGACGCGGGTTTTCTTGGCAGTGCTCGTGCTCGTACCTGAAACGGTGCCGGTGTAAGTGCTCGGCAACGTGGCGCGCAGCCGTGCGAACAGGCTGCCACCCGCCGTGTTGGGGATCGTCACCACGGTCGCGTTATAACTGGCGTTGTACGCGGTGGTCGTGATCGTTACCCCGCTGGTGCCACTCACCACCGTCGTCCAGGCGCTCAGGTCGGTGGAGGATTCCACGGTCCATGTCACTGACCCCAGGTTGGCCACCGTGTAGAAGGAGTACACGAGGTACACCGTGCCGCCGGAGGTCGTATAACTGACCGTGGGCAGGATGGACGTGTCGGGCACCGTGGGATTGCCGCCCAGGACGAACTCGACCAGGTTGCTGATCCCGTCGCCATCCGAATCGGTGGCGGGGTCCGTGCCGGTCAGTCCGTAGGTGGCGAGGAAGGCGGCGAACGGCTCTTGCAGCGTGAGCGTGGCCGCCGTGCTGTTGGTCGTGCCCACGCTGTTGGTGACCGCCACATAGTAGCTGCCGGCGCTCGCGGAGGTCGTGGTGGCGATGGTGTAGGACGCCGCCGTCGCGCCGCTGATGGCGGTGCCGCTGCCCACGCTGCCCTTGTACCACTGATAGCTCAGGGTGCCGCTGCCGGTGGCTGCCACCGAGAACGTGGCACTGTTGCCCAGCACCACGGTCTGACTGCTTGGTTGAGTCGTGATCGTTGGAGCCGAGTTGACCATCAAAGTCGCCGTGCTGCTGGTCGTGCTGGCGGTCGAGGTGCCCACCGTGTTTGTGACGATGGCGTAGTAGCTCCCCGCGTTTGATGCCGCCACCGACGAGACCGTGTAAGAGGCGCTGGTGGCTCCGCTGATGGCCGCACCACCGAAGTACCATTGGTAGGTGAGCGTGCCGCTGCCCGTAGCGGCCACGCTGAAGGTCACGCTGCCGCCTGCGCTCACCGTCTGGCTGACGGGCTGCGTCGTGATCGTGGGCGAAGCGGCCGTGCTCACCGTGAGCGTGGCGTTGCTGCTCGTGGTCGTGGTCGTGGTGCTGTTGAGCGTGTTGGTCACGACCACGTAGTAAGTGCCTGGCGTGCTGGTGGTGTACGACGCTGCCGTGGCTCCGCTGATGGCTGTCCCACTGCCCGCGGTACCGGTGTACCACTGGTAGCTGAGGGTGCCATTGCCCGTCGCCGCAACCGTGAAGATGGCGCTGCTGCCCGAATTGACGGATTGGCTGGTGGGTTGCGTCGTGATCGTCGGAGCGACGTTGACGTAGAGTGTCGCCGTGCTGCTGGTCGTCGTGGCCGTGGTGGTGCCAACCGTGTTCGTGACGATCACGTAGTAGCTGCCGGCCGTGCCCGTCGTGTAGGTGGAACTGGTGGCCCCGCTGATCGCGCCGCTGGCATTGTACCACTGGTAGCTCAGGGTGCCGCTGCCCGTGGCCGCCACGGTGAACGTCGCGGTGCTGCCGGACACCACCGTTTGCGTGGCGGGCTGCGTCGTGATCGTCGGTGCCGTAGCGGCGGTCGAAGACAGCGTCACGGTGTTACTCGACACTGAACCCAAGAGCGTGCTGACGACCACGTAGTAACTGCCCGCCGTGCTCGTCGTGTAAGTGGAACTGGTTGCCCCGTTGATGGCCGTGCCGCTACCCGCCGTGCCGCTGTACCATTGGTAGGCAAGCGTCGCCGTCGAGCCGCTGTAATTGCCTGCGGCGGCCACGACGGTAAAGGTCGCGCTGCTGCCCGATACCGAGGTGGGTTGCGTCGTGATGCTCGGCCGGGTGTAGGTCGTGCTGGTGCTGGTGGTGTCCAGAAAGCCACCGAACTCGTTGCCGTAATCGGCCAGACGGTCGCGCCAGAGGCTGTGGTAGTGGACAAAGCCATTGCTCTTGTAAGCGACCGCCGCCTGCACGACCATTTCGATCCACACGCGCGGGCCGTCCACGCGCAGGTAGGAATTCTGGCTGTTGATGGGCGTCTTTTCTTGGTTGATCGTCGCGTCGAAGTTGCAACGCGTCGTGCCACTGTCGGCAGCGCCTGCGCCGACCTGGTAGCCCACGTAGGTCTGGGCCAGGGCGGCGTCACTCTCGTAGTCCGCCAGCAAGCTCGCGGAAATATCGCTGGCCTGCGTGTTGACCCACGCCTCAATCATCGCTTTGACCAGCGGCTTGATCACGGCTTGCTGAGCCGTGGTCATTGAGCTAATCAGCGCGCCACGCCCGGTGGTGCCGGTGGGATACGTGGGCGTGGTGCCGATGAAGGGGAAGTTCCCGTCGCCGCTGTTGGTAACCCCGAGCACCACGTCCGAGAACGTGCCCGTGAGCTTGGCAGAGGTGACGAGCGTGGTGTCCGCCTGCACGGCGGTCGCTATCGCCGAAACGACGGTGCGCTGGGTTTCCAATGGGGCGCGATGCGTGGTAGCGATCTTGTACCACTGGTAGCTGGTGGCGTTGGTCGCCGCGACCGTGAACGTGACCGCCGTGCCCGCGACCACCGTCTGGCTGGCGGGCTGGGTCGTAATCATTGGGCTGGGGCTCGTCCCGGTGCTGGCGGTGCTGCTGATGACGTTGGCATTCGCGGTGCCGGCAATCGTCAGGGCCACGGTGTTGCTCGTTGTGCTACCGCTGGAGTTGGTGGCGATACAGTAGTAGAAGCCGTTGTCGGAGGCTGTCGTCGCGGAGATCGTGTATGAAGTGCTCGTCGCCCCACTGATGGCCACGCCGCCGCCGATGCCGGTGGCGCCTGCCGCTGTGCGGTAGTATGTCGTCGTCGGGGAGGTCGTGTAGGGGTAGCTGGCGAGGAAATCTCCCGTGTAGGTCGTGCTGCTGACCGTGTTGGTGCCCACGAGGACCGCCTGTTCGGTCGCGGTCAGGTCTGTACCGATGGATTGATAATCCGGCGGCTCGGTGCCGATGAAGAACGGCGTCGCGCTGACGTAAGGCCCGTTGTAGGTGATGTTGGCAGCGAAGTGGTGCCCGGTGAATTGCAGCATCCAAGGGCTGCTAGTCGAGGGTGTGCCCAGGGTGGCCACATGGTAATCCCCGTATTGCCACGGCTCGCTGCTCGCCGTCGTCGGGCTGGAGCGGATCACGTCGTCGGCGTTGCGAATCTCGTTGAACGTGTTGTACCCGGTGGCGCTCATCGCCGTCGTGGCGAGGGTTAGGGCGGCGGTGCGGGGAGACACCGTCTGGCCGGAGGACACGGTCGCGCTCAGTTCATAAGCCGCGCTGGAGCTGGTGTTGAACGACACCGGGCCACCGCCGATGACCGGGCCGTTGCGGTTGCTGTCCGGCGGCGTGCCGGGCAGGTTGGTCCACTTCTTGTCGTAGGCCAGGCTGTAGGTCGTGGAAACCGGTGTGGTGAGCGCGTACGGGCTGGTCTGCGCCGTCGAGGTGGTCAGCAGCGTATTCGCCGCGGTGACCACCGCCGCGGTGTCTGCCCGCCCGGCGGCAAGCCCGCCAATGAGGAACGAACCCGCCAGGAGAGCAATTCTGCACAGGGAGGGGCGACCGATTGGCGCAAGGATACTTGTTTTCATGAGGGTAGGGCGGAACGCGGCTTTGCTCCCGGGGACTGAAATCCGGCTGATAAGCAAGCATTTAGCCAGACACCGCCACCGATGTCATGTTAAGCAATGTTAAGGATTCACCGGCGGGGGAGCGGGGCTTTCCTAATGCGGTATTCAGGCTAAACTTTCCGCTTCTCAAAACCTCCCCCCTGGACCCATGCGTCGCCTGCCTGCGCAGACCCTCATCGAATGGATTTTTGTTGTCGGCCTCGTCGTGGTCTGCGCGTTGCTTTCGGCTTTTCAATATCACTGGAGCGGCGAGGTCAGCCGGGTGACGGCGGAGCGTCTGCGCAGCAGCTTCGAGGGGCAGGCGCAGTTGCTTGGCCGGGCGTTCGACTCCGCGCTGCTCGACGACTGCAACCAACTGCTGCCCGACAATGAGCCTCTGAGCGCCACCAGCCGCGAGGCCGTGCACGCCGCGCACCTTCGCCGCTGGCAGGCGCGCCAGCCGCGCCCGGTCTTCCGGCGGGTCGCCGTGGCCGTCCCTGAAAAATCGGCATTGCAGTGCTGTCTGCTCGACCAGAAGACGGCGCGGCTGACCCAAATTCCTTGGCCGCCGGAATGGGATCGGCTGCACGACAACCTGGCTCGGAAGGCGGCCGCCGGCAGCGGACCACCCTTCCAGGACCCGGCGTGCCTGCTGATCGAGTTTCCCGTCTACCGCGACCATCTCGAAAACGAATGGATGATCTTTGAACTCGACCGCGGCTATGTTGCCAAGACCTGGCTGCCGGATCTTGTCCAGCAATTCTTAAACCAGAACGAGGGACTGAGCGACGTGACGGTTCATGCGTTCCTGCGTCCGGAGGATTCAATCTATACCATCGGGGCACCCTTGACCGAGGGGGACGCGCGGACCGCCTCCGTCCGCTTCAACGGGCAGGGCTGGGGCACCGAAACCCGCAATCGACGCGGTGAGGACGACTTCTGGGTCCTGACGGCCCGGCAGCGCCTCGGGACCCTGGAGGCCGTCGCCGCCGCCGCCCGCCGGCGCAGCCTCCTCCTCGCCTGCCTGCTCAATCTCCTGACTCTGAGTGCTGGATTCGCGTTGCTGCGCTATGCCCGTCGTTCCCGCCGGATCGCCGCACTGCACATGCGTTTCGTGGCAAACGCCTCTCACGAATTGCGTACGCCTCTGACCGTCATTCGCGGCGCGGCGCAAAACCTTATTCGTGGAGTGACCAACGATCCCAGCCGCATCGCGCAATACGGCCGGTTCATCGTGCAGCACGCCGACCAGCTCAACCACCTGGTCGAACGGATGCTCGAACTCGCCGACGTGCGACGTTTGGCCGCCTCTCCCGAGCATCTGCCGGTCAGCGTCAAGGAAGCGCTGGAGGGCGCGGTCGCCGCGACGCTCGCCGAAACGCGCGCGGCCGGTTGCAAGGTAGAGGTCAACATCCTTTCCCACCTGCCCGATGTGAAGGGCGACGCAGCGGCCTTGCGCCAAGTATTCCAAAACCTTATCAGCAACGCGGCGAAGTACGCATCCAGCGGAGGTTGGATCGGGGTGAAAACCGAGCAGCTATCCGGCGGAAAGACGCCGATTGTGGAAGTTCGCATCGAGGACCGCGGACCGGGCATTCCCGAAGTGGAACGGACACGTATCTTCGAGCCGTTTGCTCGTGGTGCTTCCACTCGGGAGAGGAAAATCCAAGGCAGCGGGCTGGGCTTGAGCATGGTGCAGGAAATCGTCCAAGCACACCATGGCACGATTTCCTTGCAAAGCACCGCAGGGCGCGGCACGACCTTCATTGTCCGCTTGCCTGCGATGGCGAACCAGCGAAGATGAGACGCTTGCCCACCGTGTTTCGACGGACATTTAGACCACTTGCATGAAGCCACGCATCCTTTTGGTCGAGGACGAAGCCGCCGTCGTTTTCATCGTCTCCGACCTTCTGGAATCGGCTGGCTACACGGTCAAAACGGCGGACGAAGGCAGACGCGGACTGCAACTGGCCTCGGACGAGCCCTTTGATCTGCTCATCCTAGATGTAATGCTTCCTGGCATGAACGGTTTCGAGATCTGCCACCACGTTCGCGAGCACGGGTTCGACGGCGCGGTGCTCATGCTCACCGCCCGGGGCGAGGTGCTCGACCGGGTGCAGGGATTGCGCGGCGGCGCGGACGACTACCTGACCAAACCCTTCGACACGGACGAACTGCTGGCCCGCGTTGGCTCGCTCCTGCGCCGCGTCCACAAGGAGCAGCTCACGCCGGTGAGCGTGTTCGAGTTCGGCAACGTGCGGATGGATTTCGCCCACTCGCATTGTCACAAAAAGGGCAAGCCGGTCGATCTATCGGCCAAGGAAATGGACCTGTTGCGCTACCTCGTCAACCAGCGGGGACAAACGCTTTCCCGGGAGAACATCCTCCAACACGTCTGGCGGGGGCAGGAGTTCATTACCCCTCGCACCGTGGACGTGCACATCGCGTGGCTGCGTCAGAAAATCGAAGATAAACCAAACACTCCGCAGCACATCGTCACGGTGCGCGGCGAGGGTTACCGGTTCGACAAGTAACGCGAGAGCAAGGTTTGCGTCAACAGCGTCGCCACCGGACGTGCTAGCCAGCGCGGTGCTGCAGGCATGTGCAAAACAGAATGGCCCTCCTCCGGGCGGAGGAGAGCCATTTTGCCGGACGGCCCAAGCCAATTACTCGCCGGGTTCGAGATACAGCTTGGCCTTGAACGTGGTGCCCACCGTGTACGTAGTGGTCGGGCTGGCCAGCAAGAAGATGCGGATCTTCTCGGTGGCGCTGATGGTGTTGCTTGCCGGGGTGAGCTTGAGCTTGTACACGCTGGCACCCGCCGGGATCACCGCCGTGCCACTGAGCGCCGCGCCATCGGGACCGACGTAATCAATGCCGTTGCCGGGACCTTTGACCTGATAGTACACCGTCAAAGCGTCGGTCGTGCTGCCGGTACGGGTGAAGATCACCTTGCCCTTCGGCTTGCTCTCGCCTTCGTACATGATGCCATCGCCCCCGGTCACGCAGGTGACCAACGGAACGCTGCTGGCATTGATCGTCAGCGCTGCCGAAGCACTGGTCACGCTGCCCACGCTGTTCGTCACCGTGGCGTAGTACGCTCCGGCGTCGCTCGCCACGACGGCGGCAACGGTGTAGGTGCTGCTTGTCGCCCCGCTGATGGCCGTCCCGTCCTTGTACCACTGGTAGCTCAGGGTGCCAGTGCCGGTCGCCGCCACCGAGAAGGTGGCGCTCGCTCCCAGGTCCACCGCGACGGATACCGGTTGCGTGGTGATGGTCGGTGCCGTGGTGCCCGTGACCGTGGCGACCGTCAAAGTGGCGGCGGAACTGGTCACGCTGCCCACGGAGTTGATGACGATGCAATCGTACGTACCCGCGTCCGTCGTGGCCACCGAGGCGATGGAATAGGTTGCGCTCGTCGCGCCGGAGATGGCGCTGGAATCTTTGTACCACTGGTAACTCAAGGTGCCGCTGCCCGTGGCCACCACGGAGAACGACGCGCTGTCGCCCACGGTGACGCTCGCTGAGGTGGGCTGCGTGGAGATGACCGGAGTGGTGCCCGTGCTGGTCGCCACCGTCAGGGTGGCGGTGGAGCTGGTGACCGTTCCGTACGCGTTGGTGACGACCACATCGTATGAGCCAGCCTCCGTGGAATCCGCGTCAGAGATCGTGTAAGACGCGTTGGTCGCACCGCTGATGGCAACGGCATCCTCATACCACTGGTAAGTCAGCGTGCCGGTGCCAGTGGCCACGACCGAGAACGTCGCGCTGCCGCCCGCCGCCACGGAGACCAAAGCGGGCTGGGTGCTGATGATCGGGCGGGTATAGGTAGTAGCGGTGCTGGTGGTGTCAAGGTAGCCGCCGAACTCGTTGCCGTAGTCGGCGAGCTTGTCGCGCCACAGAGAATGGTAATGCACGAAGTTGTCGGACTTGTAGGCCACCGCCGCTTGGACGACCATTTCGATCCACACGCGGGGGCCGTCCACGCGCAGGTAGGAGTTCTGACTGTTGATAGGGGTTTTCTCTTGGTTGATGAGGGCGTCGAAATTACAGCGCGTCGTGCCGCCATCGGCCGCTCCCGCACCGACCTGGTAGCCCACGTAGGTCTGGGCTAGGGCGGCGGTGCTCTCATAGTCGGCGAGCAGGCTGGCGGATACGTCGGCGGCCTGGGTCTTGACCCACGCTTCAATCATGGTCTTGACCTCGGCTTGTTCGGCGCTGGTCAGGCTGGTGTAGAGCACGCCGCGTCCGGTGGTGGGATAGGTCGTGGTGGTGCCAATGAAGGGAAAGTTGCCGTCGCCGGAGTTGGTGACGCCCAGGACCACGTCGCTGAACGTGCCCGTGAGCTTTGCCGCCGAGGCGTTGGTGGTATCTGCCTGGATGCTCGTGGCGAGGGCCGAGACAGCGGCGCGCTGCGTCTCTAACGGTGCGCGGTGCGTGCCGCTGCTGATGCCAGGGTCGGTGGTGGTGGCCGTCGTGCTGCTGCTGGAGTTATAGGGATAGCTAACGAGGTAGGTCGTCGTGCCGTTGATGGTGCCGACCACGACGGCCTTCTCGGTCGAGGTCAGGTCGGTGCCGATGCTGTAGTAGTCCGGCGGCTCGGTGCCGATAAACATCGGCGTCGCGCTCACGTAGGGGCCGTTATACGTGATGTTGTAGGTGAGATGATGGCCACTGATTTGCAGCATCCACACGCTCGTGGTTGAAGGCGTGCCCAGAATGGCGATGTGGTAGTTGCCGTAGTTCCAGCTCTGGGTGTTGTCGGTCGAGCGGATCACGTCGTCCGCGTTGCGGATCTCGTTCATCGTGTTGTAGCCGACATCGCTCAGCGCCGCTTCGGCCAGTGCGATGGCCGCTGCGCGCGGGCTGACCGTCTGGCCCGAGGGCACCGTGGCGGAGAGGTCGGTGGATAGCGCCGCCGGGCCGCCGCCGATGGTGGGGCCGTTGCGCGTGCCGCCGGGCAAATTGGTCCATTGCTTGGCGATGGCGAGCGTGTAGGTGCTCGTCTCCACCGTCGGGCTTGCCCCGCTGGCAACCGAGGTGGCAATCAGCGTGTTGGCGGCGGTGACGACGCTGGCGGTGTCCGCCCTTCCATACGATGCTCCTAGCAAGGTCGTAGCGGCAAGACAGACGAAGCGGACGCGGTGGAGGAGTTTATTGGTAGAGTGGTGATGGAATTTCATGTGATGAGGTGTCCGATGTGTTCAATTTATCTGAACAACCCGAGCAGTCATATTAAGGATTGTTAAGCTTTGTCCGCGCGGGTTGACCCATCGCGCAGCCGGGCACACTATCGGCGCGACCCATGTTAATCGGGACGATCAAAGGCGGCTGGAAAACACACCGATTCATCGAGTGGGGGTTCATCGCCGCCTTGCTGGTCATTTGTGTCGTTCTCACCGCTCTTCAGAGCCGGTGGACGGACCGCCTCGGCCAAGCCACGACCCAGCAGCAATCCTCGCAGCTTCGCAGCCAAGCCGAACTCTTGTGCCGCACCTTTGACTCCCAACTCAACGAGGCTTGCACGCAACTGCGGCCCAGTGCGGATCAGATCGACACTCTTGGGCGCGAGGAAGCGCACACGCAGACTTTGCAGCGCTGGCAGGCGGGCAGCCCCCGGCCGATGTTTCGCCGTTTAGCGGTTCTGGTGCCGGAGGCCGAGCATGGCCAACTCTATTTCCTCGACCAGCGCACCGCCCGCCTCACCAAGGGGGAGTGGCCGCCGGAATGGACAGCCTTGCAGCGAAATCTTTCTGTACGGGCTGCCGGGGGACAACCCCAAATTTTCGAGGACTCGCGCGGCATTCTCAGGGAGCATCCGGTGCGCGGACGCCGGGGGCCAAGCCGTCCCGGCAGGGTTGACGAGTACGAGTGGATGATCACGGAACTTGATCAGACCTATCTGCGCCAAATGTGGCTGCCGGAACTCTCACGGACTTTCCTGAATTCGGGCAAGCAAACCCGCATCGACATGGTGGTGAAAACGGACGCCCTGCCGCAAGAAACCTTCTTCTCGACCGGACAGAACCCACCTCCGGCCAGCGGCGACGTGGTTTCCGTTGCCTTCAACAACAAAGCATCGGACGGCGGTGGGGGACCTGACAGAGGTCGGGATGGCCCGGACGAGGCCGGCGACGGGGTCTGGACGCTGACGGTTTGGCCCCGGGCAGGCGAGTTTGCAGCCATTGTTTCCGGCGCGCGCGAGAGAGATCTGACGGTGGCTTGCATCCTGGATGTTTGCCTGCTCGTCGGCGGCTTGCTACTCATTCATTACGCCCGGCGCGCGCGCCGTTTGGGAGACGCACGCATGCGCTTCGTGGCGGCTGTCTCTCACGAACTGCGCACCCCCTTGACCGTCATTCTCGCCGCCGGGCAGAGCCTGCGCCGTGGCATGGTGCAGGACCCGGCGCGCCTCGACAAATACGCCGGTATGATTGTCGAACACTCGACGCAACTCGCGGAAATGGTCGAACAGGTGCTCGCGTTTGCCGGTGCCAGGCGCAACGAATCGACCCTGGTTCACAAACCCGTGGTGATCGCGCAGATTTTGCAAGAAGCGATTGTTGCCTGTGCCTTGGAGACGCAGGCAGCACATTGCGAGGTGGAAACTCAGATCGAGCCGGACGCACCGCCGGTACTCGGCGACGCGCAGGCGTTGATACGGATGTTCCAAAACCTGCTCGGCAACGCCGTTAAACACGGCGGAGCGGGCAAGTGGATTGGCGTGACCTGCCGCTATCTCGACCATCCTCGTCCGGGTTACGTGGAGGTGGAGGTCTCCGACCACGGAGCAGGCATCCCGCCACGCGAACAGGCGCACGTGTTCGAGCCGTTTTTCCGTGGTTCGCGCGCCAACGGGCTGCAAACCCGTGGCAGCGGGATCGGTTTGAGCGTCGTGCAGGAAATCGTTCGAGGTCATCGCGGCAGCGTTCGCGTCGAGAGTCATTCGGGCAAAGGGACAACCTTCACTGTCCGGCTTCCGGTGGCGGAGTCGGCGGGGGAGGTAGCAGCGGCCGAAAAGACATCATCCCCCTGATCAATCTGATTCGAGCCCGAGTACGGCGATAAAAAGCCGCAAGCTCCTGCCAGGGAAAGAGGGAGGGCTGACCGGTTTGTTATCTAACGCCGCAGGGCAAACGCCAGCATCAGGAAGGCAATCGCCACAATCCAACTTCCCACCACCCGCACGCCGGTCTGCACCCAGCGCACCGACGGCAAGAGCGAGACATAAAAGGCGAAGTTGACCACACACAAAACCAAGCTCACCCAGGTAGCCGCGAGGATTTTTACCGTGCCTGCGCTGTTGACGCCTGCATCCACGCCGGAATCCAGCGTCAGGACCAAAGCCGCGATGCCACAAGCGCACAGCTTGACCCACAAAGGCATCGGGAGACCAAGAACAACGAAAATACCGATGCACAAGCCGACGACGATCAGCACCGGCGGGTAGACGCCGCCAATGTGTCCGGCGACCGTCAGGAAAAGTCCTGCGGCTGCCGCGCCCGCAAAGACCAGCGCCGGTTCCTTGATGCGCAGCGGCGCGTGCTGGCCCAGCCAGAGTCCCAGTGCCAGGAGCACCAACAGGTGGGGCGGCGTCGTGAGCGGATGCAGGAAGCCGCTGGCGAACTCTCCCATTCCTTGAAAGGTCGTGTGCGCTTGCGCGTGGGCGGGCGACCACAGGAGGAGAAGAAATACCGCCACGGTGGGCAGGCTCCGGTTGCTTGCACGGCGTAGTTTACCTCGCTGCATGTGCTTAGAGAAAGCCGAAGAGGAAGCCGAAGCCGATGCAAGCGATGACTCCCCCGCCCGCCCGTACCACCGCACCACCCCACGGATAGCGCGTGAGCAAACCAAACGCGATGCCACTGAGATGTAAGAGCCCTGTGGCGAGGACGAACCCGACCGCGTAGGTGAGCGCATTCGCCGCGTGGGGCAGTTCCGTCCCGTGGGCGTGGCCGTGGAAGATGGCAAAGACCCCCACCAACGTGCCTGCGATCCAGAGTGGAGGCCTTGCGGCGAAGGCCACGGCGAGGCCGAGGAGTACACCCGAGAGAGCGATGCCTACCTCCGTGCCCGGCAGTGGTACACCCAGAATGCCTAGGGCCCCGCCAAACGCCATGACCAGCGGAAAGATGACCGGCAGAAGCCACATGGCGGGCGCGCCCAGGTACGCTCCCCATAAACCCACCGCCACCATGGCGGCGATGTGATCCAGCCCGGTGAACGGATGCAGGAAACCGCTGACCAGGCCACCGATATTTCCTTGCTGTGGATGAGCGTCGGCGATGGATGGCAGCAACAGCAGGATGATGGGCAGCCAAAGGACCAATTTCGTTTGGCATGAAAGGTTCGTTCTGTGCATAGCGGATAGGTTCAAGCGATGGATTGGTGACGGGAAAGGATCGCCGCACTGGGCTGCGGGCCGGGGTCCTTCGTCCAGAAATCAACCCTCGCCCCGATCCAGATCAGCGCAGCCACGGCGGCGAGCGTTGCCCCGGTGATCCTCACCGGCGCGTAGGACTGGCTGCGGCCCAAGAGAATGAGCAGCGGGACGACCATCACGACGACGGCAAGCTGCATGAGTTCGATGCCCAGATTGAAGCCCAGAATCGTCATGACCAAATGCCAGGGCGAAAAGCCGAACTGGGCAATGCTGCTGGAAAATGCCAGTCCGTGCACGAGTCCAAAGCCCCCCGCCACCCACGGTTCCCGTCCGGCAAAGATCGGGCGGATGGCATGGATGGCGGAAATCAGGATGGACACGGCGATCAAAATTTCCACGGGCCTCTGCGGCAACCTGAGCCATCCCATGCCGCCGATGAGCAACGTGAGCGAATGGCCGATGGTGAAAGCCGTGACGATCTTGAGCAATTGAACGAAGCTTGGCTTCAGACCCCGGAACTTCCCCCAGCGTTTACCGGCAGCGAGCAGCGGTGCAGGCAGGAGCAGCACAAAAAGAAACAGCAAGTGGTCCAAGCCTCCCGCGATGTGCGTAACACCCAACATCATGACGGAGCCGAAGCCGCGCCAGAAGCTGCCGCCGGTGCGGTTGATGTCCACCGTGTAGACCAGGTAGCGGATCAGGCCAATGGCTTCGGGCATCGGCGGGACCTGGTCGGTCGGATGAAACCGCGCGTCGTTCCAGTCGTTGCGTACGAACACGAAACTTTTGTGGCTGACGACCTCGTGGACGATGACATCGTAGTTGAGCGTGAACCGACGCAAAGGAGCACCCGGTGGAGGCTTCATCCAGAGATGTGCGACCAGATCGACCGGCTGTTCTTTGAGCCTCACGTCCATGTCGCTGACTTCCACGGCCCACGGGCGACCATCCGGGGCGATGGGATGAACATGCGCCAGGAGGTAATCTTTTAGCGCAGGTCCGTACTTTGGGATGATTTGCTCCGGCTGGGCGAGCAGTGGTTGTTTGAATCCGAGCTGGAGTTCCTGCACAGGGAGAATCAACTCCGCCGACACGCCGTCGCGTCCGAAGTCGAGCATGACGGCCGTGTAGGGCATCTGGTGGGCTGCTGCTGAGGTCGGGTGCAGAGCTTCGACGCTTAACATGAGCCAGCCCAGGTAAAGGTAAATCCGAAGGGGGGGTAATTTCAGGGGACTCATGTCAAAGATAATGCGGGCAACGGTGAGGTTTCAACCGCAGAAGGCCGGATTAGTATTGCTGCAGCAAAACGAGTGGCGTCATGCAACCCTGCTTTTGACCTCTTTGAATCAGGATCATTGCCGCGAGAGCAACGCCGGGCAATTGCTATTATTACGAGTCCGCCACTCGCTTGCAGGCCGCCCGCAAAACACCGTGCCATCCAATTCCGTGTGGTCTGTACCTTGCCTATTATCGTAAAGAGGCGAGCGCGGCAGTGGGGTCATCGGTGCGCGGAAGGGAGCGGCATGCCCTGCCTTGCCACGCACAATCATCTCGGCAAGGCTGCGAATCACGATGGCGACAGTTAGCAAATCGGTAATCGCCGGGGCGGTTCGATGAACATATACCCGATCGAACGTACGGTGCGGATGAACCGTGGGCACTGGGGATCGTCGCCAAGTTTTCTGCGCAACGCCGATACCTGCACGTCCAGACTGCGGTCAAACACTTCGTACTCCCGGTCGAAGATCTCTGCAAAGAGATGATCGCGCGTCTTCACGCGTCCATTGGCCTTCACGAGAGAAAGCAGGATCTCGTACTCGCTTGGGGTGAGCGACAGCATCCGGCCATCCAGCGTGACACTACGCGCGTCCGGCACGATGCGCAGTTCAGCAACCGTGATCTCGGTAGCCGATCTGTCGATAGAAGCGTTCGCCGGGAAGAGGGTGGCGCGGCGGGTGATGGCGCGCAACCGCGCGAGAAGTTGCCGGGCGGAACTGCCTTTTAAAAGATGATCGTCGGCACCACCTTCCAGCCCAGCGACTTCGTTTGCCTCGTTCGCTTGATCCGCCACGATCAGCACGGGGACCGCACTTGACTGCCGAATCCGCTTGAGCAAGTCGAACCCGTTGATGCCCGGCAAGATGAGGTCGAGGATGACGGCGTGACACGGCTGGGTCAGTGCTTTCGATAGGCCCGTCGGGCCAGTATATGCAACATCGACGCTGTAGCCAAACTCGCCGAGGTATGACGCGATGGCCCCGCAGAAGTCGCGATCCGCATTGATGATCAGGACAGGAACGTTCGAGTTGAGCTTGGAGGCTGGCAACGAAAAATTCATAGCGTGCGAGTGGTGATCGAACTGTCTAAACGGCGGCAATGACGGGACAGTAAAAATTCTCGCGGTGCGGTTGGCTGGAGCGAATACTCAGACCGATGAGTAGGGTTCGCAGCCAACCCATTTCAAACGGCTTGGGCAACGCGCCACAGGCCCCGGATGCCTTGGCCGTGTTAATGAATTGGCTCGGTTGACCGCCGGACATCAGCACGACAGGTAACCTAGTGTCGTGTTCTTGCACCCAGGCCAGCAGACTCCAACCGTTCACGCGGGGCATGTCTACATCGCTGATCACCACGTCGAAAGCGTCCGAAGCTTCGCAAAGCAATTCGATGGCTTCTTGGCCGTCCTTCACGGCAGTAACGTGTGCCTCCTCCTGTGTCAGCCAAAGGTTCAGGCAATCTCGCAACGACGCATTATCATCCACTAGCAGCACGTTTAAGGTCATATTTTGCCCCTCCAGTGTCTGGATTCTGTTGGGGTGAGGGTTGAAAAAATCAGCACACAACTGCAAACGGAGCGCGTGATTTTCATGCCTTCAACCTCACGCGCGTCCTTCTGGACGCGGTTCACGGCTGGAGATCGAATCCAAGCCATGAAACCGCCACTATTTTAC
This sequence comes from uncultured Chthoniobacterales bacterium, assembly GCA_964236475.1. Taxonomy (GTDB): domain Bacteria; phylum Verrucomicrobiota; class Verrucomicrobiia; order Chthoniobacterales; family SZAS-18; genus CAHJWO01. Next base: position 17,255 of record CAXSED010000030.1, on the reverse strand, counting down.
TCAATGGTGATGATGCATCCCACCAAGGCGGGCGATCGTTGTCACCGTCAGGATGCCTGCCGCGTTCACGTCCAGAATCTTGTCGGTGTCGCAACCATTGCCGTTTTCCTCCAAGCGCACCTCACGGGTCAGCACACCGAGCGCACTGGTGAAATCAATGCTGGTGATGCTTGTCTGCCCGTTCTTAGACAGGATGGCCGCCAATGTTCCGACGGTTCCATCCGCCGCCACAAAGGTCCCGGTCCCGACCGCGTTGCCGCCTGTGCTGGTGGTGTATGTGGTGGTCGAGATGAACGCCGCCGTCGCGCCGAAGCCGAGGTCGCTGAATACGACGGTCTTCGTGCCGTCGGTATTGGCCGTGGTGGACAGTGATTCGGTGCTCGTCTCCGAGAGAGTCGTTGAAGTGTAGACAATGGTGTCCGTGGCAACGGTACCCACCACCGTGTAAGTTTCGATGTAGGTGCCTGTGTTTCCGTCGCTGGCGGTGAAAGTGCCGCTGACGGTGCGGTCACTTGATGTTGAAGTTGCGCCTGAAGCGCGTGGCGTGGCGGATAAGCCGACGGCTGCTAGGCAGCCAGCGAGCGCGAGGGCGAGCAAGGGAGTGGAATGAATTTTCATGGGTGTGGGTGTGGAGCGAGCGGAGGACAACTGCGGTTTACTATCGTGCGGGTTCGGAAGAACTCGCTTGGTTGACGCTCCTAGCATCCGCCTCGTCAACACCGCCTGTCACGTTAAGGAATGTTAAGGTTCCTTAATGTTCCTTAACATGAATCTGCGTTGGACCGGCCGCTTGAAGGAGCGATGCCACGGCTTCGTCAAATTTCTCCTGAAATCATCCGATCTGTCGACGGCGGGAAGCTGAAACGGTTGTTGCACTCATCCTCACTCACCATCGCTGATCCAAGACGACGCCAACCCGCCTTGAGGGCGAGGAGTGGTCCCCTTCCTGGGCCATCCAACGTGCCTCTGGCAGCTCTATAGGACCTTTCCGCTTGACGCCGTGCGGCCAGCGCACCCTTTTCGTGGTGGGATTGATGCGTTCGAGCGCCAGCCTGCCGTACCGGCTCCTCAACAATCACCTGCAGATTGCCCTGGCAACGTCCATTAAACACGGCACGGTCACTGCCTCGCTGATGCTGCGCAAGCTCGGCAGCTACCCGCGTCAAAATGGCTTGGCCGTGGCGTTGCGGGAACTCGGACGCATCGAACGCACGCTCTTCATCTTGGACTGGCTCCAAGAGCGTGAAACTGCGTCGGCGCGTCAATGCTGGCCTCAACAAGGGCGAGGCGAGAAATGCCTTGGCTCGCGCCGTGTTCTTCTACCGTCTGGGTGAACTGCGTGACCGCAGCTTCGAGAAGCAACGCTACCGGGCGAGTGGCCTGAACCTGGTCACAGCAGCCATCGTGCTCTGGAACACGGTGTACCTGGAAAGGGCGGCTCGCGCCTTGCAGCGCCACGCCGCGCCGCCGGAAGAGGACCTGCTTCGTTACTTGTCGCCTCTTGGCTGGGAGCACATCAACTTCACGGGCGGCTACGTCTGGCGGCAGAACCGCCCGCGTTTACCAGGCAAGTTCCGGCCTCTCCGGGTGCCTCCCGAGCTTAACGCACGATTTTTTCCGTTTTCTGACGCGACCCCAAGACGTGCATTGGAACGGCAAAATGCCTTCCAAATAAACCGTGGTTTGCGACACTACCCGCGCCTTCATGGTGAGCAGCGGACGCTGTAGGTTCGCCGATAATTTGTCCGTTTGAGATGTCAGACGTCAAAGCAGTGGAGGCATCCCCCGCGCGTGTTTTTTGGATTCCTGCATGTAACTTCTTCTGAGAGTGGATTAATCAGGAGCCTTGCGACAGCAATTCACCGCGTGCTTGGGTCCAAAAGATCGAGACTGCATAATTTGTCGGTTTGAACGGGTTGAGATGTCAAAGCCGGAGGTAAGTGCCTGGAAAACAGACTTTCCAACAGGCAGGCCGGGTTTGACATTTGGAGGACGCGAAACGGACAGGTTCTCCAAACGGACAAATTGTCGCCTTTCACTGTCCGGTCACTTGCGCCCTCCGGCGTGGCATAATCTGCTGACACCGAAGCGTTGCCTGCGAGAGGACAGGCGGCGGGCATTTTGATATCTCGGTGGGCGAAACGGACAAATTATGGGCGAAGCCACAAATGGGCCGAAGATTCGTCAGAGATTAACAATTTACAATAATATCGCCCTTATGCGCCTCAATCCTGTAATGCATTTACAATAATGATTATTACAAATTGCTTGTTTCAAATGACTTGCTATTTTATTTGATGCGGTGTTCTTGCGTTGCCTTTGTCTTGTAGTTGTAACCGCACGCAACGGACACAAACCGCGGCTGATCATCCAGAGGTCGATGCTTGTCGAAACGGGTGCCTGATCGGTTTTGCACCAATCACAACTGCGAAACCTTCCGGCCTTGCGCTAAGTTTTGAGCCTTGTTGGTGGTGTGACCACGGCCAGGAAGTTGCGCAGCACCCGCGAGGAATGTTCCCGTAGCCAGATCATCTGAAGCTGGTAGGTGCCCAGGGCAGAGTCCAGGCGTTTGATCCGGCAGTCTGGCACGGAAGCGCTCACGGCGTCGCCGGGCAGGATCGCCACGCCGTAGCCTGCCGCCACCAACGCCAGGACGTTCTTCTGTCCGTCCACCGTGCGTACCCGCCGCGGGCCATGTCCCAACGCTTTCCAAGCCGCGTCCAGGCCCTCGACGTAGGGGGGCAGGCTCGCCGCGGCTACCGCCAAAAATACTTCCCCCTCCAACGCGCTTAATTCCATCCTGTCGCCACGTCGGCGTGCGAGGGCGTGCTTGGCGGGCAGCACCACTTGCAGCGGGATGGTGGCGACTGTCCGCGTGGCGAACACCGGCTCCAGCGGTTCACCGAAGTTGGCGGAGAGGCTCAAGTGGACGGTGCCTTGGCGCAGGGCGTTCAACTCCTCCGCGCTCGTAAGCGCCTGGAAGGCGACCTCCACCGCGGGATACCGGCGGCGGAACCGGGGCAAATAGGTGTTCAACGCCGTGGCAGAGTGGACTTCGCACCCCCCTAGACGCAGCGCACCCCCTTGTCCAATGGCCGCTTGACGGGCACCTTCCGCCGCAGCGGCCACGCTTTGCAACGCCTGCCGGGCTTGGAGGAGGAAAGCATGCCCGGCATCGGTCAAGCGGACCGCCCGGCGGCCGTCGCGCAGGAGGAGAAACACGCCGAGTTCTTCCTCCAGCCGTTTGATCTGGCGGGTGAGCGGCGGCCGGGAGAGATGCAAGCGCTCGGCGGCGCGCCGAAAGGAAAGCAGCTCGGCCACGGCGACAAAGGAGCGCAAATGGTGCAGTTCCATGCCGCCGGGAAGTTCGCTTCGTTGCCGCCAAGAGCAACGAAAAGGTGCAAACAAAGTAATGTCGCGCGGACAAAACGAACGCCAACTTCTGGGTGCCAAGCCATGAAACAGCGAGAGTTGAGCCACAAATTCAGCGCGCACGTTCTTCCCGACCTAAGCGACGCCCCATGATCACGCACTCATCCATCGAGGTAAACGGCGCGCGGCTGCACGTGGCGCGCGCCGGACGCGGCCGGCCTCTGCTCTTGCTGCACGGATGGCCCGAGTTCTGGCTAACGTGGGAGCCGGTGATGACTCGGCTGGCGGACCGCTTCGAGCTGATCGCGCCCGACCTGCGCGGCTTCGGCGACAGCGACAAGCCGATGGCCGGTTACGGACCTGCCGCCCATGCCGAGGATATGGCGGCGCTGGTCGAAACGATGGGCTTGGCCCCGGTTGGGATCGTGTCGCACGACGTGGGCGCAAGCGTGGCGCAAGGGCTGGCCCGGGCAAGGTCGGACCTGCTGTCCGGCCTGTTCTTTTTCAACCTGTTCTATCCGGGCATCGGCGCACGTTACACCACGCCCGAGCATCTGCGCTTCGTCTGGCATACCTATTTCAATCAAAGCGAGATTGCACCCGCGCTGCTGCGCGGTGCATCCGGCGGCATCCGGCTGTTCGTCGACCATTTCGTGAAGCGGTGGGCCTATCGCAAGGAGGCCATGGACGACGATCTGATCGACGCACTCGCCGCGAACATGGCCAAGCCCGGCAATCTCGAAGGCGGGTTCGCCTACTACCGTGGCGCGGCAGAGGAGCGCAAGGCAGCCGCAGCGCGGGGTGAAACCGAACCGCCGATCACCCTGCCGAGCTGCGTGCGCTGGACCGAACGGGACACCGCGCTCGACATCGCCTGGGCGGACCGGCTGCCCGAATTCTTCACCGACTTGGACTTCGCGCCGTTTCCGGATGCCGGTCATTTCCCCTATCACGAACAGCCCGACCGCGCGGCGTCCGAGATCGCGGGCTTCTTCGACCGGCTGGCGGCCAGGACATGACCGCGACGACCATGACAAGTACGGGTTGGAGCACGCATCGCGGGTTGGTCGCCCTTGCGGTCGGCTATCAATGGTTCTACAACGGTGCCAATTTCCTGGCCTTCAAGGTCGCCGGGAACGTCTGGCATCCGCTGATGGTGGCGACCCTGCGCTTCTCGCTCGCGGCGTTGATCCTGCTACCCTTTGCGCTGGCACGCTGGCGGCGCTCGCCGGCTTCGGCCCGCGAGTTGGGCGGTGCGGCGCTGATCGGCGTCACGATGCTGGTGGCCAGTCAGGCGCTCGCGATCTGGGGTACCCACTTTCTGCCGGCCGGCGTGGCTGCCGTGTTCGGCTCGTCCTCGCCGCTCTTCCTGGCCCTGTTCGCCTGGGGAGTGTTTCATCAGCCGCTGACGGGTCGTCAGGTCGCTGGGGTCGCCATCGGCTTTGTCGGCCTTGCGCTGATGGGCTGGACGTCCGCCACCGGCAGCGACTTCCGACCGGTGGGCGCGGTGCTCGCACTTGCCGCGTCGGCGGCATGGGCGGCAGGCTCGCTGCTCGCGCCGCGCTTGGCGCTGCCTCGCGATCCCGTGATCGGCCTGACGGTCCAACTGGCGGCCGCCGGAGTGGTACTCGGCGCGACCGTCACCGTGTCGGGTATCGCCGCCACGACCCACCTCGCGCGCGTTCCGCCCTCAGCTTGGGCGGCACTGGCGTTCCTCGTCGTGGCGAGCACGCTCATCGGTTACGCCGTGTTCCTGACGCTCAACGCCCAGATCTCGCCGACGCTGGCCAACACCTTCAATTATGCCGCGCCGGTGATCGCGTTGTGCCTGTCCGCGCTGTTGCTGCACGAACCCTTGACCTTCGTGAAGCTGGTCTCCGGCGGGATCGCCCTGGTGGGCATCGCGCTGATGATCGATCGCAAGCGGCTCGGCGAACGGCAGGGGCCGACCGTGGCGGGAGGGGTCGGGTGAACGGTTTGGCTCACCCTGGCACCGGTCGCGGTGCACCTGCCCTTACCTTTAATGAACGCTCTGCACCTTCAAGAACCACCTAAATTCAGCTGGAGTATTCGACCATGACAAACCCACTTCAATCCACGCTGGTTTCGCGCACGGTCAGCACGGCTCGTCACACGACGCACTACCTCGAGTGCGGGCCGGCCGACGGACCGTTAATGATCTTTCTCCACGGCTGGCCGGAACTCAGTCTAATATGGCGTGCCCAGATGGACGTGTTCGCCGCCGACGGCTGGCACTGCGTGGCTCCTGATCTGCGCGGCTATGGCGCTTCTTCCGCACCTGCGGCCAACGACGCCTACACCAACGAGCAAGTCGTGGCAGACATGGTGGAGCTCCACGACCACCTTGGTGGCAAGCCTGCAATCTGGGTCGGCCACGACTGGGGCAGTGTCGTGGCCGCTTCGTTAGTCGCGCACGAGCCCAGCCGCAGCCGTGGCGTCGTGCTGATCTCGGTGCCGTACTTTCCCGACGCGAACGCCCTGCCCACGCTCGTCCCGCTGGTCGACCGAACGATCTATCCAGCCGACCAGTACCCGGACGGCCAGTGGGACTACTACCGTTACTACACGACGCACTTCAACGCGGCGGTCACCGACCTGGATGCGGACAAGGCAGCATCGCTGGCGTCCATCTTCCGGTCAGGCGACCCCGCCAGCGTCGGCAAGCCTGCGGCGAATGCGCTGGTCACGCGCAAGGGAGGGCGCTTCGGCGCAGCGCATCGCGCCCCGCCGACCCAACCTGACCCGGCTCTCTGGCCGCCGGCGGACTTCGACGTGCTGGTTCAGTCGTTCAAGGCTCATGGCTTCCGGGCGCCCTGCGCGTGGTACCTGAACGATGACGCCAACATCGCCTACGCTCGCAAGGTGCCAAACGGTGGCCGACTGTCGCAGCCGGTGCTCTTCGTCAACGGCGACTTTGATCAGATGAACAGCATCAACGGCAATCGCCTAGGCGACCCGATGCGCGCGGCCTGTGCAGATCTTACCGTGACGAGTCTGCCCGGCGCCCATTGGCTGCCGCTGGAACGCAAGGCGGAGCTCATCCAGGCCATCCGCAGCTGGCTCCAGAGCAAAAAGCTTTGATGGTGGCAGTGGGAAAGTGACGTCCCTCACGCGGAGCGGTTGGCCTCGTTCTCTTGGCGCTTAGTTTAACAGCGGCTGGTGATCTTGCCCGGATAAAGAGGCTCTTCCGCACTTTGTGTGGATCTACGAGGCGAGCAGCAGGCGACGGCGCAGCAGATCGAACTTGGCGCGTCCGTACATCTGGCGTTTGAGCAGCTTGAGCTTGTTGACGTAGCCTTCGGTCTGGCCGTTGCTCCAGCCGGTCGTCAGCGCGGCTTCGATGGAGGCAACGTCCTGCTGCAGACCCGCGGCGAAGTTCTGTAGCGCCAGCACTCCGCAGGTCGTCACCCTACTCAGCCACCGGCTAAAAGCCCTCCGACGTGGACCCGGTGCCCGTCGGTGGGTGACGCCGCTGGCTCGCACCAAGCCAGCGAAGCAGCGCGCCAGCGTTCCCGCTTTCTTGACCTCCGCGTCCTGCTCGATGTGGGTCACGGTGGCTTGCTGCATCGCGTCCAGTTTAGCCGTTGGCTGGAGCAGCAGCCAGGCCAGTTGCCGGGGCGAAGCAAGGGCTGGAGCGTCGGCTTGCCGCGGCACGGGTGGCAGGTCACGTCGGAGCGGCGGGGTGGTCTTTGCCGGTGTGCTGCGCTGGGTGTGTACCCACTTGTGGACCTGTCGGCTGCTGCCTGGATAACCGCGCTCGCGTAACTCCCGGTGGAGCGCCGAGGCGTTTTCGCAGCCGGTGGCCAGCCGCTCTTCCAGCCACGGGATGAACGGATCGAGCATGCTCGGTCCCGGGGCACGCACCGCCCGCTCGGGGAAGCTCTCGGCGCTGGCAAAACGGCGCACGGTGGCCCGCGCCAGACCCGTGGATTTTTGATGGCACGAAGCGACTCTCCGGCGGCATGGCGACGGCGGACTTCCTCGTACTGCGTCAGCCAGCGTGCCCGGCTGGTCGCCGAGGCCGCGCGCACGGTTCTGGCGGGCAAGAAGGCGCTGGTACGTACTCCCTTGCGCGTTGGACCCCTTGCGCCGCTCGCAGGCGGTAGTCGACGCAGCCGCCCGTACACTCCGAAGAGCCAGCGGGTAAGCATCTCCCGCGTGTTCTGGAGCAGGTGCCAGCGGTCGACAACCTGGATGGCACGCGGTGCGCCCAGCCCCACACCGCGCCCGAACTCGGACGAGCGGTCGCGGGCGACTACCTTGGTCTGGCGACGGCGCGGATGCAGCCAAGCGGCCAGCGTGTGGGCGCGGCGGTCGGGCAGCAGATCCACGACTCGCCGCGTGTTCAAGTCAACGAGGATGGTGCCGTAGGTGTTCCCGCGCTTGAACGCCCAATCATCCACGCCCACTGCGGCTGGGGCCGGAGCGGCGGGGAGCGGCAGGGCACGCACTAGGCGCAACAAGGTGTCGGCGCTCGTGGCCATCCCCAGCCGTGGCAGCAGTCGTGCCCCCGCCGCGCCACCCAAGGCGACGGCGACGGCACCTTGAGCCGCCGCTAGCCGGTGGGTGCGCCGTGCGTGGGTCGCCAGCAGACTGGGCAGACGTTCGGCAAAGGTGCGGCGGGCACAAGCGGCGTTGTGACAACAGAAACGACGCACCCACAGGACGATCTGCACGACCTTGCCGAGCAGCGGCAGATCGGCGGGTTGCCGTTGGTAGCTGCCGTGTCTCGCCTCGCTCCAGACGCCGCACGCTGGACAACGCGCCCCGTCGCGCGTGCCGTGCGCCTCCAAGCGCAACGTCGTTGGATCAACTTGGTGGACGCACGTGACGCGACAGCCGGGAAGAAGGTGCAAAGCGTTCATCCCCTACCTTCCTCGCTTCCACACAAAGTGCGGAAGAGCCTCAAAACCGGGGCAAGATCAGGTGAACTGCGTGACCGCAGCTTCGAGCAGCAGCGCTACCGCGCCAGCGGCCTGAACTTGGTCACAGCGGCCGTCGTGCTCTGGAACTCCGTGTACTTGGAATGGGCGGCTCGCGCCTTGCTGCGGCGCGCGGCGTCGGACGAAAGCCTGCTGCGCTACTTGTCACCGCTCGGCTGGGAACACATCAACCTCACCGGCGACTACGTCTGGCGGCAGAATCGTGTGCGTTCACCGGGCAAGTTCCGGCCCCTTCGGGTGCTCTCCAGGGCTTAGCGTACGATTTTTTCCGTTTTCTGACGCCGCCCCGATGATGAACATAAAAGTGCTGGCTCCACGGCAGAGCGCCGCGCCGCCGTTTCAAACGGCGTTGATGCGCAAGAATTTACATACGACTCGCCTTCGCCGGACGAATGAGGAGTGGTACCTGATCTGGGGTACCGATGTACCTTTGATCTGCGGTCCGTAGGATTGTCCGCTTGGTCAGAGAGGGCCGTGCGCGCGATGTCCGACTTTCTTTCCCCCGGTCTGCCGGAGTTTGCCGTGCCTTCCCCCACCGAGGAACGAGGCTATGCGGCGCAACTTCGTGCACTTGAGTTGCAAATGACTCAACTCGTGGCCCGTCTTGAAAGCGTCTCGAACGAAAACAGCCGTCTGATTGCCGCCATCAACAGCGCGGCCACTGGCGTCATCCTTGCCGACCCGATCCAGCGGAATACGCCGATGGTCTTCGTCAACCAGGCTTTCTGCTCGCTCACGGGCTACAGCCGCGAAGAAATTCTTGGGCGCAACTGTCGTTTCCTCCAAGGGCCGGACACCGATCCAGCCATCGTCGCCCAAATCCGGGAGGCACAGGCAGAGCGCCGTCCCTTTCGCGGCACCCTGCTCAATTACCGCAAAGACGGGACACCCTTTTGGAATGGTCTGACGATCAACCCGGTGCTCAACCACTCCGGTGAATTGGTTAACTTCGTGGGTGTGCAGGTGGACCTCACTGCCCGGATGGTGGAACTCCAGCAGGTCCGCCAGAGCGAGGCCCGGTTGAAGCTTGCCCAGCGCGTGGCGCACCTCGGCAGCTGGGGACAAACGTTTACCGAGGGCCAGGAGCCAATCGAAGCGCGTCTGGATTGGTCAGCCGAAACTTTTCGCATCTTCGGCCATCTCCCCGACGAAGCGACGAACGCTTGGGCGTTGTTCGAGAATGGAGTGCATCCCGATGACCGCGCCGCGGTGTATGCCGCCTACCACGAGGCTTTGCGTACGCGGCAGGGATATTGTCTTGAGCACCGCATCGTGCGGCCCGACGGCGTCGAGCGCATCGTCCACGAGGAGGCCGATTTCATCTTCGATGAAAGGACCAACCGGCTGTCGCAGGTCATCGGCACCGTGCAGGACATCACCGAGCGCCGACAAGCCGAGCAGTACCGGATGGTAAAGGAAGAGGCCGAGCGTGCTAACTTGGCCAAGAGCGAATTCCTAAGCCACATGAGCCATGAGTTGCGCACGCCTCTCAATGCCATCATCGGCTTCGGCCAACTCCTGGAACTCAGTCCGTTGGCCGAGCACGATGCCCAGAGCGTTGACTACATCCTCAAGGGGGGGCGGCACCTGCTCTCCCTCGTGGATGAAGTGCTCGATTTGGCACGGGTGGAAACCGGCGAGATTCTTCTGACGCTTTGCGATTTACCCTTTTACCAAGTCGCGCAGGAATGTGTCGGATTGGTTGCCCGAGCGGCGTTCGCACACAGCGTCACTTGTACCATCAACATTTCTCCCGCGTCCAAGATGCTGCTGCGGGCGGATGCCCAGCGCTTGCGCCAAGTGCTGCTCAATCTGCTCTCCAACGCGATTAAATATAACCGGGAAGGCGGACAGGTGTCGCTGAGCTGCGAGCAAGCGCCAAATGGCCGGGTGCGCTTGAGTATCCAGGACACCGGCCCCGGGATTTCCTCCGAGGGCCTGGCGCGCTTGTTCGTGCCCTTCGAGCGGCTAGGCCAGGAGTTTGGCAAGGTGGAAGGGACGGGATTGGGATTAGTGGTTTCGAGGCGGATGACGGAAGCAATGGGTGGCCGTTTGGGTGTTAACAGTCGTGTGGGTGAAGGCAGTACGTTCTGGGTCGAATTGCCAACGGCAGCGTCGCTTCATTCAGATACTCTGGTCGACGTTCGCTCCACTTTTTCCTCGTATTTGGCGACAGAAGTGCTCTCCCAAGCGTCCTTGCTCTACATCGAAGACAATGCTTCCAACCTGCAAGTCGTGCAGATGATTCTCAGCCGCCTGCGGCCGAACTGGCGCTTTTTTTCGGCGGGTGACGGCGAGCGAGGGATTCAACAAGCGCGAGAACAGTTGCCCGACCTCGTTCTGCTCGATCTGCAATTACCCGCGATGAACGGGGACGCAGTGTTGATCGAACTGCGGGCCGACCCGCGCACCAGGCACATCCCCGTGTTGTTGCTCAGCGCGGACGCCACGGCGCAAAGCCGCGAACGACTCCTGGCCCTCGGGGCAAACGACTATCTGCCAAAGCCTTTCAACGTCGCCGCATTATTAAATAGGCTGGATGCCCTCTTGCATTCTAACAGCGTGTAGCCAGTCTGGATCGATTCTCTTCTCTGACCCTCATCAGGTTGAAAAAAGCCAAACGCTTTCCTCCCATCGTCGTTTCTCTTCATGCCGCCCTGGGGATTGGGCAGAAATATTGGCACGCGGGCGTTGCCAGCAGTCCAAAGCGCAGATTTCCCGGCAGCCGGGTGGATCAAGCAGCAAGGGGCATTTCTAGATTCATCGGCAACTTGACCTCGAAGCGAGTACCTTGCTTCGCTTCGGAATGCACCTCGATTTGTCCCCCGAGCAGCTCGGCGAATTCCTTGCAGATCGCCAGTCCTAGCCCGGTTCCCGACACCGCAATGTTCGGCCGAATGCGGTTGAACTCACCGAAGAGTGCTTGCATGTCTTCGCGCGCGATTCCGATGCCCGTGTCTTCGACCACCAGTTTCCAACCCGTCGTCCCATCGACTGCGAAAGAGATACCCACGTCGCCTCCCTGCGCGGGCTTGCGGTACTTGATGGCGTTCGAGAGCAGGTTGCCGGCAATTTGTCGGAGCTTGAGCTGATCGCTGACGATCTCTCCAAGGGCAGGGTCACATTGGCTCGTGAAGGTCATGCCTCCTTCTGTGGCCACGGACTGCCACTGGGAAACGATTTCCTCGAACAGCGCGGGCAGAGAGAGACGGGCGAGCGTCAGTTGCGCCCGACCAGCCACCAAGGCGGAGAAGTCGAGCAGGTCGTTGAGGATCTGGCTCATGTCGGCGAGCATCCGCGAACAAACGGCCGCCATCTCGCGCCGCTGCTCTTCGTTTGTCTCTTCTCCAAGGAGCGTGGTCGCCAAGGTGAGTGCGTTCAAAACGTTGCGCAGCTCGTGCGAGACGGTGCGCGTGAGGCGCTCACGCGCCTCGTTGGTCTGCTGGAGTGCGTCGTTCTTTTCGTGAACTAACTTCTGCTGCTCCTCGACGAACTGTCCCACCGAGTCGCAGGTGAGACGGTGAAAAAAGTCGTGGATGAGCGTCTCTGCTCCGGCACGTTCCTCGACGGTATACCCGCGATGTTCCCCCGCAAATTCCGCGAGGATCGACTGCGTTACGACGCGTCGGATGATGTAGATTTCCCAGATCAGTTCCGAAATGTTGTAACCAGCCTTCCACTGCTCACGGCCATGGGCGCGGGAGTGAACCGCCGCGCCCTCCTTGAGCCCCTCCTTTTCCAAACGCAAGCGTTCCACCAAGTCGTCCATGAGCGCAGGGACGTGGTCCTCCAATGCCTCGTGGGAAATGCGCATGGCATCCGGCACGTCGAGACTCTGCCGCACGAGCGGCATCCACTTGCGGCCAATCGCGTCTCGTTCTTGTTTGACGTAATCGGCGAACGCCGCAAGGAAAGACACTTGGGAAACGGGGTGCTCCATAAAGCCTGAAATCTTCGAATTGAGGAGGTCGTTGGACCGGATGACCGAACCACACCGGCGTTCGTTTGTTTCGACGCCGCTGATTTTATCTTTCGTCCGTTTGACCGCTTTTCAGGTGAGCTGCGGATGCGAAGGCCCAAGCCCACGATTGCTTACGCTCAAAGAGCTCTGAGGCGGATGGAAGCTTTAAGGTTCATCCAGACTTTGCTCCGGCCGGTGAAAATCGTTGAGTTGACGCTGAGGGAGATTGTTGCTGGCTATCGGCCAGTGAAACCACGCCCGGAACGTACGGCCATCCAGGATTGCGCCCACGTAGCGTTCACGCAGGGCTTCCCGGCTGTCGCGCAGGCCGAAGGCCCCGGTCACGAAGTCGGCGACCACGGTCAAGCCGAAGCCTGAGCCGGTCGAGGACACCTGCGGTGCGAAAAGCGCCATCAGGCTCAGGCCCGTTCCCTTGTCGGCACTATCAGCACCGCCGCTTTGAATCAGGGCATTTAGATAGGCCGCGTCGGCGTCACCTACTTCGTTGGAGAGCACGAAACGCAGACATTCGCCCGGCGGATGCGGGATCGGAAAGATCGCCATGTCGATGTGGTCACCGGCGGCATGGCGGCAAGCGTTTGTCGCCAAGTTGTAGAAAATTCGGTCAATCGCGGCACTCTCCAGACAGCACTCCGTCAAAGGTCCCTCGTAGCGGCAGTCGACGTTCATACGAATCGGCTGCGTCCGGAGCTTCGGTCCGATCACAGAACCATGCCACTTCTCCAGCATGAGACGCATGTCGTGGCTTTTGGGCCGACGGTCGGCATCTCGGCGTGGATCGTCCAGGCCCGTGATCGCGCTACGCATGATCTTGAGATGGTCGCGCACCAAAACAAACAGCGTTGTGAGTTGATCGTCGGTGCGAGGCAGGTGGTCGAAGAGTTGCAGACGACCGAGCAAAGCGCTCAGGGGGCCACCGCGCACGTCGTGCATGGCCTTGGCAAGTTTGTCGCCGGAAGCCTCGGCGTGCGAGGCATCGCCGAGTTCACGGACGCTGTCGATGAGTGCATCCAGATTTTGCCGCTGAATCCAGAGCGCCACGTCCTGCCACTTCATGGAATTGGTGGTGGATGTGTCCGTGATAGAGTCGAGCAACTCGCGGAGTGTTTTGTAGAGGTTGAGCACCAGCGACTGGTCGCGCGCAGCCAGTTGCACGAAAGGAACGCAAACATCACCGCCCTGGTAGCGCTCTTTGCGCTGGTTGGGCAGATGTCGCGGGGCCAGCGCCAAGAGTGACGGCGAGACGGGTAGCCGTGCGCCGAGCTTGCTGGAAGGAGGAGGAAGGTTTGTGGACATGACCATCAAGAAGTTGGCTGGCGAATACTTTCGGCGAGGCAGTCAACCGGGAAGCCTCCCTCTCTCGTGTTTGGAGAGATATGTCTATCCCTCGGTAAGAACGGAACAATGTTTCGGGGTTGCACGTCGGGTACCGTCGATCCAGTCGCTTGGGCAAAACGAACTTTGGAACGCAGCAACAACGTGCCTAGGCAGAAGTCGGCGATAGGAAGAACCACGTTGAAGTTTTTGCGCATGTAACGGTGATGGAGCAGATGATGGCCGTTGAGCCGGAAGAAGAGGCCAGTGCGCTCTACAGAACGTTCCCCGGGCTGGTGCATGCACCAGTGCAACGTCTCGTAGACGCTGTAGTAAGCGCTGTTTGCCAGCAGAGCACCCCACAGGACGGCGGAGGAGCCGAGCGCCCAACCGGCACCGATAAAGGGGAGGAGCATGAGGACGATCAACGTGGGGCCGTTCCACCAGGCCATCGGGATCGTGTGGGCATCCCTGGAGTCGTGCAAATGGTAGGAGTGATCAGCTTTGAAGATGCGGTGATGGGTCAGGGTATGCGTGCGGAAAGCGTACACGAAGCTACCCAGGGGCCGGTGCATGACAAAGCGGTGCAGCAGCCATTCAAAGAAGGAAGCGTGAACAACGGCGAGACTAAAGCCAAGGACCGACCAGAACAAAAAATGTGCCATGTGCAGGGAAGAGGTGGGTAACAATGTGTTGCGTTGGCGGAAGACGTTCGTGGAAGCAAAAAGGTTCGCTCTTGCGGTGCGTTACAGCGTTGTCGCCGCGATAGTATTAAGGTTCAGACAGAACGTCGCGCCCTGGCCGCGACCCTCGCTTGCCGCGGTGAGAGTGCCGTGATGCGCTTCAGTCAGCCCTCTGGCGATGAACAGGCCCAAACCAAGACCGCCGTAGCGACTCTGCATGGAATCATCGCCCTGCTGGAGGGGATCGAACACCAATGGCAACAGATCGGGGGTGATGCCGATGCCGTGATCGGCGAATTTCAGCGTGAGACCGCTGGACGCATCGTTAGCCGAGGTAATCGAGATGCTGCCGCCCCGGGTGGAAAACTTGACGGCGTTTTTGACCAGGTTCCACATCACCTGTTGGAGACGCAAGGAATCCGCCAGCACCATGGATTGCGATGCCCGCAGGTCGAGACGCACTTCGATGGCCGCTGCGGCGATCTCACCCTCGCAGATTCCTAGGACGTGACGGACGGCCTCGTGGGCGTCGAGAGATTCGAGCCGCAGCCGCATCTTGTGCTGGCCCACGGCGGCGAAGTCGTTCAGCTCTTCCAGCAGCCGCGATTGCAGCTCGATGTTGCGTTGGATCATGGCGAGCGCTGGGCGCGCCTCGGAGAATCGCTCGTCCTTTTGCAACGTGGCAATGCCAAGGAATACTGGCATTAAAGGCATGCGCAGCTCGTGCGAAAGCATCGCCAAGAAGCGATCTTTGCCCGGCGGTGACTGACCATCATCGGCATTTGTATCAGTTGGCGCAATGTTACCCGGAGTGTTGATAACCGGGCGTAAGCTAAAGACCACGCTATCGACAAAAACATCGTGCAACTTGCCCATGGTAGCTTCCATCAAGCAATAGGAGCCGTCACGCGTCAGGTGGCGCAAGCGGACGGTGGCGTTCTCTTTGTATCCTTCGACGACGTTGACGAAGGCCGAATAGACCACCGGCATGTCCGTGTTGTGGATGAGCTTGAAGATCACGGTCCCCACCAACTCCTCTGGCGTGTAGCCAAGTACCCGGTGTACAGCACGGTTTTGGGACAGGATGACACCGGATCGGCTCACGACCGTGAGAACATCGGCAATACTTTCTAGCACCGCTTGCTGCTGTCTTTCATTCTGGCGTAAATATTCCTGGGCCGGGCGCAGCAGGTACGTCTGGCCGCCGGGGCCGATAATCGCGTCAATCTGGCCCGACGTGAGCGCGTGGAGCGCGTTTTCGGCCTCGGCCAACCGCAGAGCCAGCGCGGCGGCTTTGCCGACGTGATGCGTCGGATGGAAAGGTGTTACATCAGTGGCAACCGTCATGCGCTCTCCTTTTGTTCCCGCTGGGGTAAGCCGAGCGCGCGCAGCACTTCCGCCTCTTGGCTCAGATTGCCGATGATCCGCTGGGTAGGCGCGGGAGAGATCTTTACCACCGTGGGCGTCACAAGAATGACCTCATCCAAAGCACGCGATGGCTCCTTCAAGACATCGATCACCTCGATGCGGTGACTCTCGGGAAAATGCTCGCGGCAAATCGCGTAGAGATTTGCCAACGCCTGCACGGAATTCGGCGCACCCCCGGCGACGTAAATTTGGAAAACATACGCGCCCTGCGAGGAGGCGGGGACCTTGGAAATGGGCGGGTTCATGGACGCTTCTTTCGCGTTTTTGACGGGAAACCCGGCGTGCCGGTAGCCGCCTTTGCGCCGTCTGTCCGATCCGGCTTCGCCGGGCGGGCCTTGCCACCGGGCGGTTTCACGCCGTCCGCCTGCTCCCGCACGAGCCGGCTGTCTCGCTCCCGCACGACTTCGTCTTTGCGCAAAGCACCTTCGGCGCGTTGCGCGGTGCTCGTGCGGTTGAGACGTTCCAGTTCCTCGTCGCATGCCTGCACCTCGCGGCGGGCCCCCTCGATGCGCAGGTCGCGGTCGAGTTGGATGAGATGAATCTCCTGGCGCTTTTGCCCGATCTCGCCGTGCAGGCGCTCGTGCTCGGCGCGGACGGCGTTTTCCTTCTCGATGCGCAACGTACCCATGAGCACCTCGCCGCCCGCCGTGTAGGGATCGGCCAGTGTGATGCCCTCGTCGCTGAAGATCAACTCGCGCACCTGGTTGGAGTGCTTCGAGCCGCGTGATTTGATGACGCTCAGCGCCCGGTTCCGCTCGCCTCCACACAGCGAATACGTGATTTCCATCCAAGTATCGACCAGGGACGAAACATGCAGCGGCAGTGTCGCCAGTTCCTGGTCCTTCGTCTCGTGCAGGCTGGTAAAAAGAATCGTGATGCGCTCGTTTCGACACAGGTAAACAAGCCGTTCGACGGCAGTGCGTGCGGTGTGCTCGCCGCCGACGTTGACCAGCGCGGAGAACGGGTCGATGGCCACGCACGCGGGCTTGTGCTCCCGGATGAGACGCTTGATGCGGATAAGATGTTCTTCTCCGGACGCGGAAGCGGTGCGGACCGCTTCCATCCGCAGCAAACCACCCTTGAGGTGTGGTGTCAGGTCGACGCTCACCGAGGCGAGGTCGCGCACGATGTCGAGCGAGTTCTCGTCAAAGGAAATGAACAGTGCACGCTCCCCGCGTCGGCAGGCGGCTTCGACGAAAAGGCCCGAAAGGGTGGATTTCCCGGTGCCCGCACTGCCGGTGATCAGCGCGTTCGTGCCACGGTAGATGCCACCGTCGAGCATCTCGTCCAACCGCGCGATGCCCGTCGAGACGCGCTCCTTGAAGGGTTGCGGCTCGGGACGAGTGCCGTTGGGCGCTCCGACCTCAATGCCGGTGGGACCGATGGCGAAAGGCACCTCGTTGAGGACATGGGTCGATCCGCGATACTTGACCACGCGCATCTCACGCACCGCGGCGCGTTCGAGCACGCTCTGGCGCAGCGTGACCACGCAATCGGCCATGAACGAGAGGA
>CAXSED010000029.1:0-40032 GCA_964236475.1 uncultured Chthoniobacterales bacterium | reverse complement strand
CCATCGCCGCCGGGGTCGCCACGGCCACGTCGAAATCCTGGAAACCTTCCTGGCACTTCTTGACCATGTCCTCGAACCCGACGAACTCCGCACCAGCCTCACGGGCGGCGGTCGCCGCTGCGCCCGTGGCGAACACCAGCACGCGGACCTGTTTGCCGCTGCCGTTCGGGAGCGGGCAGGTGCCGCGCACCATCTGGTCGGACTGCTTGGGATCGACGCCCAAGTGGAACGACAACGTCACCGTCTGGTCGAACTTGGGAGCCGGGAACTTTTTGAGGGTGTCGATGGCCTCGGCCAACGGGTAATTTTTGCTGCCGTCAATGAATTTGGCGGCGGCTTCGTAACGTTTACTGCGATTGGTAGCCATGTGTTTGTATTCTCCTTGCCTTGAAGTGGTTAACGAATGTCTGAATGAAATTGATCAGATCGACGGCTTAGCCTTCGATCTCGATGCCAGCCTGACGCGCCGTACCCGCGATAGTGCGGAAAGCCGCTTCTTCGCTGCGCGCGTTCATGTCCTTCATCTTGATTTTGACGATGTCCATGACCTGCTTCTTGGTCAGCTTGCCGACCTTCGTCTTGTTTGGCTCCTTGGAACCGGCGGCGATGCCAGCAGCCTTTTTGAGCAGGATCGCCGCAGGAGGCGACTTGGTGATGAAAGTAAAGCTCTTGTCCTTGTAAACGGTGATGACCACCGGCAAGATGTCGCCGCTCTGCTTCTGGGTGGCAGCGTTGAACTCCTTACAGAACGCCATGATGTTGACGCCCTGCTGACCCAACGCGGGACCGACGGGAGGAGCGGGATTCGCCGCGCCAGCGGGAATCTGTAATTTGACTGTTCCGGTAATTTCCTTAGCCATAACTCGTTTCTTCTAAAATTGTTGCGGAGTGCAGGTTGCGGTCTAGCCGCGTTCGACCTGCCAGTACTCCAGTTCCACAGGGGCGGTTCGCCCGAAAATAGTGACAGACACACGCAGCTTGCCGCGCACCGGGTCGATCTCTTCGACCACGCCGCTCTGGTTCTGGAACGGGCCGTCGGCAACTTTGACCGTCTCGCCGATCTCAAAGCTCAACTTCGGCTTAACCTTGTCTTCCCGCTCGCGCATCTGCGCCAGCAAGCTCTCGACTTCGGAATCGCGCATGGGCACCGGGCGATCCTTCGGACCGGCAAAACCAATCACGCCAGGGGTATCGCGCACGAAGTACCACGAACGATCAACGAGCTGCTTGTTGTCGTCGATCAATTGCATGTTGACGATCAGGTAGCCGGGGAAAAACTTGCGCGTCGTTTCGGTCTTCTTGCCACGCTTGATTTCCGAGACGCGCTCCGTGGGGATGAGCACCTCGTAAACCACATCACCCATCTCCTCAGTCTTGATGCGGCGACGCAGGTTCTCGGCCACTTTGTTCTCCTGACCGGAGAGCACGTGGACAACGTACCATTGATTTGTAGCAGTTTGCGCGGCCATGGAAAGAAAGGTTAATGAGCACCGACGGTAATGCGGTCGAGCAGAAATTTTAGTACCAGATCCGACCCGGCGACGTAGCCACCGAGCAAGAGCATAGCGACCACGACTACAATCGTAGAGTCGATGATCTCCTTGTATTTCTTGACACCCTTTTCCTTCGGGTCCCAAGGCCAAGTCGCTTTACGCAGCTCGACCATTACCTCGTCCAGAAACGACGAAACTCTGTTCGTCGTGCCGGGGGTCTTAATCACAGGAATACTCATCGCGCCTAGTTGTCAAAAAGTGGAAAAGGGGGAAGATTTAACGTCCACCCAGGCCAGCAGGGACTCGAACCCTGAACCAACGGTTTTGGAGACCGCTACTCTACCAATTGAGCTACTGACCTATGTGAGGGAGGGCGGCGCGTCCTTTGGGGAACACGCCGTCCGTCGATGATTGTTACGACGCTGGCTTAGTCGAGAATTTCCGACACGCGGCCTGCGCCGACCGTCTTGGAACCCTCGCGGATGGCGAAGCGGATGGTCTTTTCCATGGCGATGGGGGTCAGCAACTCGATTTCGAGTTGGACGTTGTCGCCGGGCATGACCATTTCGACGCCTTCGGGAAGCTTGACCGCGCCGGTCACGTCCGTCGTACGGAAGTAAAACTGCGGGCGGTAGTTCGAGAAGAACGCGGTGTGACGGCCACCCTCTTCTTTCGAGAGGACGTACACTTCGGCCTTGAACTTCTTGTGCGGCTTGATCGAGCCGGGCTTGGCGATGACCTGACCGCGCTGGATGTTCTCTTTCTTAATACCGCGGAGCAGCAACCCGATGTTGTCACCGGCGCGCGCCTCGTCGAGGAGCTTGCGGAACATTTCGATGTCGGTGCAGGTAGTCTTCTGGGTGTCGGCCAGACCGACGATCTCGACTTCCTCCATCTTCTTGAGGATGCCGCGTTCCACACGACCGGTGGCCACGGTGCCGCGACCTTCGATGTTGAACACATCTTCGACGGGCATCAGGAAGGGCAGGTCAATCGGACGCTCCGGCACGGGGATGTATTCGTCCACCGCCGCGATGAGAGCGAGGATACCCTTT
Source organism: uncultured Chthoniobacterales bacterium (assembly GCA_964236475.1). Lineage (GTDB taxonomy): Bacteria > Verrucomicrobiota > Verrucomicrobiia > Chthoniobacterales > SZAS-18 > CAHJWO01. The sequence goes on along the minus strand of CAXSED010000029.1, from coordinate 37,484 downwards.
TCGCCTTCCGCGTCGCCGTTCAAACCCTTGAGGGCCGAACCCTTGACGATGGGGATGGTGTCGCCGGGATACTCGTACTGAGTGAGCAGGTCGCGCACTTCCATCTCGACGAGGTCGAGCAACTCGGGATCGTCCACCATGTCGCATTTGTTCAGGAACACGACGAGCGCGGGCACGCCGACCTGACGGGCGAGCAGGATGTGCTCGCGGGTCTGGGGCATGGGGCCATCGGCGGCAGAAACGACGAGGATGCCGCCGTCCATCTGTGCGGCACCGGTGATCATGTTCTTGACGTAATCGGCGTGGCCGGGGCAGTCGACGTGCGCGTAGTGGCGCTTCTCGCTCTCGTACTCGACGTGGGCGGTGTTAATCGTGATGCCGCGCTCTTTTTCTTCGGGGGCGGCGTCGATTGCGTCATAAGCCATGGCCTTGGCCTTGCCCGTCTTGGACAAGACGGTGGTGATGGCAGCCGTCAGCGTGGTTTTGCCGTGATCGACGTGGCCAATGGTGCCAACGTTCACGTGCGGTTTGGTTCTCTCAAATTTGTCCTTAGCCATGGCGGTTTACTCCGGTCTTCTTCTGGGAGACAACAGCGGCGCCTGCGTGGAGGGAGGCGCCGGTGACTGCTGCCTAGTTGGTTGGTTTTCTTCTGCTTGCTGTAAATCTGTCGCGTACTGCTTTTTGAATCTTTTCTTTCCGGTGGAGCCCGCAATCGGGATCGAACCGATGACCTCATCCTTACCAAGGATGTGCTCTGCCAACTGAGCTATGCGGGCCTCTGTTGTCAGACGGTTCTCACCGCCCGGCCTCACCCGGCGAAAAAAGGGAAAAAGGTCCTGACCCAACCGGACGTTTGAGCATCCGAGTTGATCGGGATCTTCTTCCCTGAAATTCCGAAAAAGCGTTGGCAAGCTAACCGAAGCAGCGGCGGTGTCAAAAAGAAAATTGCGGTTCTGTGCCGTGGAAGGGAGGGGAAGTCGATGCGAGGTTTGCGGATGTCGGCGCGTCCTTTCTGTCTGGTCTGGTGGCCAGTGATTTTTCTCCCGCTGGCAGCACTTCACGCCGAAACGACTTCCAGGCGCATCATCGTGACGGCGCAGGCTCCGCCGTCCGTGCAGGAGATCATGCAGCGGGCGTTGGCCAACGACGAGTTGCGCCGCCAACATCGTCTGGCGCTCGAATGCGACCAGACGATCATCACCGAGCGTCTTGACGACAAAGGAGACTTGCTCAAGCACAAGAGCGTCCGCATCACCCACTGCGAAGAGCCGGAGTTTGCCTACTCGACTGACGCAGAAATTCCTTCGGAGCACCGGGCCCACCAGGACGGGGACACCGCCAAGGCCGAACATCGCATGGCTGTCATGAATCTGCGCCAGCTCGCGCCCCGCTTTCAATGCACCGTGACCGGCGAAGCCCCGGTGCGCGGTCGGGCCTGCTACATCGTCGAATACACCCCCCGGCGCGGCCAGCCGAGCAGCACCCGCGAAGAAAAGGTGATCAACCAACTCCATGGCCGGTTCTGGATCGACCAAAAGAACTTTGAAATCCTCCAGGGCGAGGGCTCTCTCGCCGCGCCGGTCTCGGTGGCGTTGCTCTCCTCGGTTACCGGGCTGGATTTCGCGTTCCACACCCAGACGATGCCCAACGGCGAGGCAGGCCCGGCGGATTTCAGCGTGGACCTTACCGTCAAAGCCCCATTCTATTTCTACCGGCAGCAGCAGATGAACCGGCTGGAGAATTGGCGGCCAGCCCGCGATTAGGGCGTGTCCCGATTCGGCTAACCGCGCGGGCCGTGAATTCCGTGATCCCGTGCGAAGCAACCCAGGATCATAGACTTCCGGCTGACTGCGCGACGCCGACCGGCGGCTGCTCGGTGACCCCCGGTTCTTCGCGGCTTTGGCCGACTTGCCGCGACACCTTGGCCGGTGGCTCGGCACGGGCGTCCTCCCCGTACCGCTCCGCCAACCGCCGGATCGAGCGCGCGCGGCCCGTCTCGGGATCAATCTCCACGATGGCTCCATGCAGCGTGATTTCCCCCCGTGCCACCGGGAACGGCACGGGCAGGCTGGTCATGAACCGTTGGATGATGGCGTCAATGTCCCGGCCCAGGCAGGATTCCGACGGGCCGCAAAACCCGGCGTCGCACAGGAAGGCCGTGCCGCCGGGGAACACCTGTTCGTCGGCGGTCTGGACGTGTGTATGCGTGCCCACGACCGCGCTGACCTTGCCGTCCAGAAAACGCCCCATGGCGACCTTTTCACTGGTGGTCTCGGCGTGAATGTCCACGAAGATGATCGGCGTTTCCTGACGCATCCGGGCAACCTCGGCCTCCATGGCGCGGAAGGGATTTTCCAAGCTGGGCTGGGTGAACGTGCGGCCCTGGACGTTGATGACGCCCACCTTACCCTTGGCGGTTTCGAGCACCACACTTCCCTGCCCCGGCGTGTCGGGCGGGTAGTTGAGAGGGCGCAACAGGCGGGGTTCGGTGTCGATGTAGGAAACGATTTCCTTCTGGTCCCAGACGTGGTCGCCCGTGGTGATGACCGCCGCCCCGGCGCGCAGCAGGTCGATGGAAATTTTCGGGGTGATACCCCGGCCATTGGCGCTGTTCTCGCCGTTGACGATGACGAAGTCGATGGCGTCGCGCTCGCGGATGCGGGGCAGCAGCTCGATGACCGCCCGGCGGCCCGGCTCGCCGACGATGTCGCCCAGGAAGAGGATGTTCAGCGTCACCATGACGGAACCTATACAAAAACCCGGGGAGCGAAACCCAAATTCCGCTCGGAACGGCTCCCTGACTGGTTTATGGGTGGAGCCTGCATGAAATTGTCATCTCTCACCGTGCACGTACTCCTGCTGGCCAGCGGGCTGACCGCGACGGCGAGGGCGCAGGATCTCAGCGCGCTGGCCGGTCTGCCGGACTACCGGCGGCTCGACGCGTACCAGGAGACGATCACCCGCGAGGAGTTTGCCGGGTTGCTGGAACGACTCTACGCCCCGCACGGCGGCTGGCAGCCGTTCATCCGCCTCGATCCGGCGGGGGCCGTCATCCGCAAGACCAGCGTGCCGCTGGACGATCTCTACACCCTGCGCTTCGCCCCGAACGAGGCCGCGCGGAAACCGCTGCCGCCGGACTATTGGCGTCCGCGCGCCGCGCTGCCGCCGGCGGAACGCCCGCTGGACGGGGTAAAAATCGCGCTTGACCCGGGGCATCTGGGCGGACGCTGGGCCAAGCGGGAGGAACGCTGGTTTCAGATCGGCGGCCAGCCGCCGGTCATGGAAGGCGAGATGACCCTCCACGTCGCCCGCCTGCTCGCCGGGCGGCTGCGGGCACAGGGAGCAGTCGTCACCCTCGTACGCGACGGCGACGAACCCACCACGCCGCTGCGCCCGGAGGACCTCGCCGACGACGCTGCCCAGCAGCTCGCCGAACAGGGCATCGAGACCCCCCGCACGACGTTCGACGGCCCGGCGGACCCGCAACGCCAGTTTTCGATCCCGTGGACGAGCGACATGCTTTTCACCCGCGCCGACATCCGCGCCCGGGGCCAGCGAGTCAACGGGACGATCCGGCCCGACCTTGTCGTGTGCCTGCACTTCAATGCCGAGGCGTGGGGCGACCCGTTCCGACCGGCGTTGGTGGACAAGAACCATTTTCACGTGCTGGTCAACGGCTGCTACGGGCCGGACGAAATCGCCAAGGACGACGTGCGTTTCGAGATGCTGCTCAAGCTGCTGGACCGCTCCGGCGCGGAGGAAGCTGCCCTGGCCGAAAGCATCGCGCCCGCGCTGGCCGCGGCGACGGGGCTGCCGCCCTACCAGTACACCGGCACGAACGCGGTGCGGATCGGCGAAAACCCTGCGGTCTGGGCGCGCAACCTCCTGGCCAACCGGCTCTACGAGTGCCCGGTGGTGTACATCGAGCCTTACGTGATGAACAGCCCGGAGGTGTTCGCCCGCGTGCAGGCCGGGGACTATGACGGCACGCGGGAATTCAGCGGGGTGCAACGATCCAGCATTTTCCGCGAGTACGCCGACGCCGTGACCCGGGGATTGGTCGTGTACTACCAGGGGCGCCGCCACGCCAAGTAGGCGTTGCCATGCACAGGCCCCGGTGCCACTTTCCCGCGTGAAGTTCCTCTCCGTTATCCGTGCGGGCTTGTTCGGGATGCTCTGCTTCTTGGCGACGCTGCCTGCCGCGTGGGCGGACGATTACCTTTATCCGAAGGAAGATCCGGCGTTCAACGTGACCTTACCGGCGGGATGGACGATCACGGAACGCCCTGGCCCGGCCCAGTTGCTCCTGTGCACGCCCGGCGAGGGCGACGCGAGCTACATCATCAGTCTGATCCGGGTGCCCAACGTCAACAGCAAGGGAGACCTGGGCGCGATCCTCGGCAAGATCACCCAAGCGGGCGCGGCGGGCGCGGGCCTGACCGACGTGACCGTTTCCCCGGCCACCGACGAAACCATCGGACCGGGCGCGCGGGTTTTCACGAAGGTCACCGCCACCGGCAAACACGACGGGACAGACGGCGCGTACACCTATTACGCCTTCAATGTGGTCGCAGGCGGCAAGTATTACGCGCTAGGCGTGGCGGGGTTGCAGGTGATGATCGACGCCCACCGGGCGGAGTTTGAGAAAGTCGCGCTTTCGATTCGGCCGCTGAAGTGATTGCAATCTTCCATACCTCACGATGAACATTTTACTTTTTGTAGAATCTGTTGAGCATGGATCTGCCCTTACGCTTAAGACCCATGACGCAAGCTGCTTCATTGTAGAAGTACGCAGCCATGGATTAAGTGCGACCACTCGGGTAGGTTTTTACATGTCCGGTGGGCTAGGCAAATTCTTCGGTGAAATGGCTGAACAATGGCGGGGTTGGAGCGGGGAAAGACAGTGGTCCGCTCTGGAAGGTGAGTTTGCGTTGCGCGCTCACTCCGACCGTCTTGGCCACGTATTCCTCACCGTATGCCTACGCGAAGGTCATCCCTCCTATTGGAAAACTGAAGTTGATCTCACGCTCGAAGCGGGACAATTAGAACGGGTGGCTGCCGGGGCACGACGCTTCGATGCTTCGGTCAGCTAGGCGGACTGAGGGTTGCTATGTCTCGCGTTCTCATCGTCGGGTGCGGATTTGTGGGCGAGGCGGCGGCGGATTTGTTTCATGCCTCCGGCTGGGAGGTCACCGGCTGGACCCACTCGGCGGAATCGGCGGCGCGGCTGGCAGCCGGGAAACCTTACCCGGTTTCCGCGCACGACATTACCGATGCCGCGCACGTTCTTGACGCCGCGCGGGCCTTGCCGGATGGCGGCGCATTGGATGCGCTCGTGGATTGCGTCTCGTCCGGGCGGGGCGGCGGGACAGAGGCATACCGGCGTGTTTACCTGGAAGGCGCGCAGAACCTGCGCGCAGGTTTTCGGACGGCGCGGTTTGTCTATACCGGCAGCACGAGTGTTTACGCGCAGACGGATGGTTCCGTGGTGGACGAATCCAGCCCGGCGGAACCCGACCGCGAGACCGGGCGTATCCTGCGTGAGACCGAAGGCGTCGTCCTGGCCGCGCCGGGCGGCGTGGTGGCGCGGCTGGCCGGGATTTATGGTCCGGGACGATCCAATCTACTCAGGAAATTTCTGGCAGGCGAGGCGGTCGTCGAAGGCGAAGGCGGACGCTTCCTCAACCAGATTCACCGTGACGATGCTGCTGCCGCGTTATTCCGGCTGGCACAACCCGACGCGCCGCCGGGCGTCTACAACGTGGCCGACGATTCTCCTTTGACCCAACTCGAACTCTACCGCACGCTGGCGGCAGAGTTCGACCGGCCACTGCCGCCTCATGGTCCCGAAGACCGGAACCGTAAACGCGGCTGGACCAGCAAACGGGTCGACAACCGCCGCCTGCGCACGCTGGGCTGGCAGCCGCGTTACCCGTCTTTTCTCGACTGGGTACGTCAGGAACAACGCGCCGTTACGGCATCACCTTGAAGATCGTGTACGGCTCGGTGCGCGCGCTCTTGCCGCCGTTGTACTGCGGCGAATGGTGGATGTGCGAGCAGGAAAAGTAGATCGCGCCGTCCGGGCCTTGCGCGAAGGAATCCGGCCACTCAATGCGCGGGTCGGCGGCGACCATCTCGGTCTTGCCAGCAGGCACCATGCGGCGCTGGATCGCGCCCGTGCGCAGGTCGCTCAGATATAGGTTGCCGTCCTTGGCCATCCAGAGGCCATCCACCGGGAAGCTGTCGCCCACGGTTTCGACGGCCTTGCTCAGGTCGCCCTTGCTGAGGTTTTCGTCGAGCAGCTTGGCCGTGAGGATGCGGTACAATTTACCGCTCAGGATCGCCTGGTAGTACAGGTACTCGTTGTCGGGCGAGAGGGCGATGCCGTCCGCGTTGAACTTGGGCTTCTGCTTCTCAGCGGTTTCGACCTCCTTGCCGTTGATAGTCAGATCGACGTTTTTGTCCACTAGGGTGGTCTTGTCCTCGACCAGCAGGCGGCGGGTCTTGCCGGATTTCAGATCGACCACGATAATCGAGCCGATGCCACTCTCGGTGAGATAGGCCACCTGCCGGGTGGTGTCGATGCGCACATCGTTGAGGTAGCTCTTGGCCGGGCAGATGTCCGCGCCGAAGGAGATGGTCTGCGTGGGCTTCTTCGTGGCGAGATCGAATTTGACGAGCTTCGGCGCGCCGGGCAGCGTGCCGTTCATGCCGGGGTTGCCGGTGTCGAGCACCCAGAGCGCGCCGGTGTCATCGACGGTGATGCTCTGCACGCAGACCCACTTGTTGGCGACATCCGGGTCCTTGTCTTTCCACGAGTTCCACTGGTCGTCGGGGAACGGCGTGAGGCTGCTGTCCTGGCCGACCTCGGCGACCGCATATTTGTAGTCGTTCGACCAGCGCGGGAAGTTTGCGTAGAGCTGCCCGGTCTTGGACACGGCGATGCCGGTGACCTGATAATCCTGGAAGTGCGCGACTTCGACGATGGGCTTGCCCTGGACCTTGGAGGTATCCTGGGCTTGCAGCGAACAGGCCGCCATGCCGAGGAGCAGCGCGGACAAAGGGAGGGGTTTGATATTCATCACCCTTGAATCGCGCGGACCGGGGTAGAAGGTTTCATCGGAAAAGCGGTTTCCCCCGGGGGCGCGGCGCAAAATTAGTTCGCAGCTGTGGCACGTTTTTCGCGTGCGCCAGCGGGCATGCTTTACTATTTTGGGTTGATTATTTCCCGCGCGGGCCAGCGTTTGGCGGCGACATCGAAAAGGAAGAGGGCGGCGGAAAACCCGAGCAACCAGGGCCAGAGTTCGCTTTCCACCCCGGCGGTGCGGCGGTCGTTCTTGAAGAGGTCGGCGGGCGCGGGGTTATATTGTCCGCCCGTTTGCCCGGCCAAGCGGCGGAGCAGTGGTTCGTTGATTCCTTTGAGTAGAAATTCGTCGGGATAACCCACCGTCGCGCTGATGAATTGGCGCGCCAGAGATTCTTCGGCGGCATCGCCACCGTGACGGAGCACGACCTCCGCGTTGTACGCCCCGCGTTCCGGCGCGGGCCACCAGCCCTCCAACCGACCCGGCGCGGTAGCGGCAAGCGCGACTTTGCTCGCGCGCCCATGCGGATCGAGCAGCGCGATTTCGCCGCTCACGTCGGTCAAAAATTCCCCCCGGCTGTCGGCGGTTTCCACGACCGCGCGGAAGCCGCTGTGCTCCCGGCGCACCTCCACGGGGAACTTCGTCAACGCGGGCGGACGCGCCAGCTTGCGGACGACCTGCGCCCAGAACCTGCCGTAGCCCTCCCACTGGAGCCATTCGACGGCCCAGCGATTGCGCGCGTCGCTGGTGAACGCCCCGGTTTGCCCGAGGCCGTAGCGCCACGTCGAGAACAGCGGCTCGCCGCGCTCGGTGAGCAGCCAGTTCTCGGCGGTCAGCTTGGGGCGCGTGCTCACGTAGCCCAGCAGGAACGGCGCGGTCTGGAAATCCACGCCGCCCAGAAAATCCGCCGGGCGCGCCACCACCGGCAGGAACGGCGTTTCCTGGAGCGCGGATTTGGAAGCGGTCATCGTTTCGCGGGCGAAAATCTGCGGGATGTTGCCCGGCGTGTCGGTGGCATAAGCGCGACCGTTGCCCCATTCGGCGATCTGTTCGCAGAGTTTCCGGTCGGCGTCCGCACCTACGGCGACCGTGCTGACCGTGATGCGCTCCCCGGCCATGCGGCTGGTGATCTCGTAAAATGGGCCGGGGGTCGAAACGCCGTCGGTCAACAGGATGACGTGCTTGATCTTGGCCGGGCTGGCGCTGATCTGCGAGAAGCCCAGTTCCAGCCCGGCGGCGATGTTCGTCCCGCCGCCGGGTTGGAGCGTGGCGATGCGCTGGAGGATGGAATCCTTGTCGGCGGCGCTGGTCATCTCGGCGACCCAGAACGCCTGGTCGTCGAAGGCCACGACGCCCGCGTAATCGCGCGGCGAGAGCAGTTCGACCGCTGCCTTCGCGGCATCCTTGGCCATCTCGATCTTCTCGCCGTTCATGCTGCCGCTGCGGTCGATGATGAGCAGAAGACCCAGTGAAGGGTTTTCCTGTTGCTTCTGGAAATCGCAGCGCACGGGGAGCACCTCTTCCACGGGCGTCTGGTAATAACCGCCGAGGCCGAACGCCTGGTCGCCGCCCAGCATGAGCAGGCCGCCGCCGAACTCGCGCACGTACCCGGCGATGAGCCGCTCCTGGTCAGGCGACAGGTCGGTGGCCGGAACGTTGTCGATGACGAGCAGGTCGTAGTTTTGCAGGTCGCCTAGGTCGGTCGGCGCGCCCGCCGCCGGACGCACGTCGAGGAGGATGCCTTCCTGGCGGAGCGCGAGCGCGAGGTAGCGCGCCTGCTCGGGTTTGTCGGCGAGCAGCAGAACCTTGGATTTCCCGGCGGCCTGCACGTAGGCCGACGCGGTGTTGTTGTCCGCCAGCGTGTCGTCGGCGGGGTGGATCGCGCGCACCTCGACGGCGAACTCGAACACGCGCTCGCCGCTGACGCTTTGCGTCGATTCAAAACGGTTCGTGCCGGGATGCAGCGTGGTTGCCTGCGTGGCGACGCGCACGCCGTTGCGGTACAGGCTGATCTCGGCGGGCGCGTCGCGGTTGGACACGATCTGCGCGCTGACCTTGAACGGCTCGTCGTCTTTCACCTCGCGCGGCGCGCTCACCTCGCTCACGAGCATCTCGGGCTTGTCCGGCGGCGCGACGGGCACGACGTGGACGCGCACCCCGTTTTCCCGCAACCGGGCGATCTGCGCGGCGGTGTCGCCGACGGTTTCCTGGCCGTCGGTAAAAAGCACCGCCGTTTTCGTGTAACCCGCCGGGAACGTGGCATCCGCGAATGAGAGCGCACCGGCGATGTCCGTGGCGTTTTCGTCAAAGGTGTGCGGCGGCAGGGCGGACAGCGTTTGGAGGTCTGACACGGCGGCGGGTTGCTCGGCAAAACCGATCCAGCCCTGCGAGTCGAGTTTGCGCCCGTAATCGGTGCCGGGCGCGGTGAATCGGCGCGCGGCTTCCAGCGTGCCGTCGCCGACGCTGTAGCTGCGGTCCACGATCCAGAAAACGTGCGTCGCCTGCCCCTGGCGGATCCAGCGCGGTTCGGCCAGCGCCAGCGCGACGAGCAGGAGTAACCCGGAGCGCAACGCGAGGCTCAGCCGCCGGCGCGGGGGCGTCATCGTCGCCAGTGAACGTCGCTGCCACCACCACAGCGGCACCAGCCCGGATAGGGTCAGCAGCGCGAGCGGTCGCAACAGTTCGACGGCGGGCAAGCTCATGGTTTATTCGGTGACACGCCGGGAAAACAGCCACCATTCGGCCAGCAGCCAAACCGCGCCGACCGCCGCCGCCCACCACCAGAGCGGTGCCCACGCCCACCACGCGCTCGCCACTTCCAGGGTGCGCTGGTGGCTGGGAAGTGACGGCGCGGTGCGGGTCAGGCGGCTCCTGGTTTCACCGGGGAGAGCACGCACGGCGGGGGGCGGCCCGTCGATGCGCAGGGATTGCACGAGGTTGCCCAACAAAACCGGGAATGCAGAGCGCAGCACGAAGTCCGTGTTTTCCAAGTCGAACGGCAGCGCCAGCCAGCGGCGGGCGGCGCGGTTGTCCCCGGTTGCCACCGGCCAGCGTCCGAACACCAGCGGTTTGCCGAAGCTTTGCGCGAATACCTCCGCGCCCGCTGCCGGGTGGAACTCGCGCGCCGTTTGCAAACTCACGCTGTCCAGCCCGACGAAGCGCAACGGCACGCTGTCTTTCTCGTATTCGCTGACCAGAGGATGCTCAATGGTCCCGCCCGGTTCACCCCAGAACCCACCGCCGGGTGGGTCGATGAGGATCGCCGTGGCGTCCGCCGGGAAATCCGCAGGCGGATTGAACCGATAGAAAATGGACAGCGCGGGCGGCGGACTCTGCGCCGGGTCGGTCGCCGGGCGGCGGTGCCAGCGGACAGACGGCAGCGCGTTTAACGCAGCGTCGAGGAAACCGTTCGGCGGCGCGACCAGTTCGACCGTGACAGGCACGAGCGCGGCGATGTCCGCCTCGGCCTCGTTGTCGGCGGCGAGTTGATCCGGCGCAGGTGGGCGCAGGTGCGCCGCGAATTTCACCGCTTCGTCGGCGTGCCCCGTCCAGGTTTTGCGCCAGGGCTTACCCGGTTCCAAGCGCAGCCCCTGCACATCGAGCGTTTGGCCGTTGCGCGTGATTTCCAACTCGGCGTCCGCCGGGTTCGCACCGAACCGCTGCACCTCCGCCGCGACGATCCAATCGCCCGGCGCGGCCAGGGAACGCCGCGCGGAAAACGCGACGATCCCCGTGTTCACCGGCGCGGACGTGCCGAAATAAATCGTCTCCACCCCGGCGAGCAACGCGACGTCCGGTAGCTCGCTCCACGCGCCGTCCGTCAACAGCACGACGCCCGCGCCCTTGCGCCCGACGGCCAATCGGCGGGCCAGCGTGAGCGCGTCTTTGATGCCCTCGCACGGAGAGGTTTTCGGCGCGTCATCGGCGCGGTCGAGCGCGCGCTCCAAGGTGCGGGGGCTGCCGGTCCAGGGGCTGAGCACGCGCGGCGGCTGCTCTGCCAGGATGAGTGCGGCCTGATCGGAAAAACGCAACGCGCCGACCCGCCGCCGGGCTTCTGTGAGCGCGCGGGTCCAGCGGTCGGGCGAAACGTCTGTGGCCAGCATACTCGGGGATGGGTCAAGCACGATGACCGTCGCCCGGCTGCCTTTGCTTTCCCAAGCCGTCAGTGGCCGCATGAGAGCAAACGCCAGCAACGCGAGAAACGCGATTTGCAGGAGTAGCGACAACCACCGCCGCAGTTTGCGCCAGAGCGAGTGGCTGTAAACCGGCGGGCGCAGTTGTTCCCAGAAAAGCAGGGTCGTCACCGCACGGCGATGCAGGCGTGTCTTGATGAGGTACAGCGCGACAATCGGCGCGGCGAGCGCGAGTAAACTCCAGGCAAACGGCGCGAGAAACGTCATTGCACGAAGCCGCCCTCCCGCAGCGAGCGCGACAACAACTCCGGCACCGGCAGCGACGTGTCGGTTTGCAGCAACGCGATCTGGTGGCGGCGGCAATAACGGCGCAACGATTCCTGGTACGCGTCGAAGCGTTCGCGGTATTCACGGGCCACCCGGCCATCGACGATCACCGTGCGCACGCCGCCGGTTTCCACGTCCGCAATCTCGAACTCGCCCGTGCTGCCTGCCGTGTGCTCTGCCGGGTCAGTGATCTGGATGACGGCGACCTCGTGCCGCGCGTGGCGCAGGCGATCCAGGGCTTGGATGGCGTCGTAGGGCGACGCTCCCCAGAGGTCGCTTACCCACAAGACCGTCCCACGCCGGGGTCGCGTGGCGCACCAGCGACGAACGGTGTCCTCCAGAGAGACCGGTGCGTTACCCGCCAGTGGGCAATCGGCGAGGTAACGCAGCAGTTGCAGGAAGCGGTGCCGCCCGCGCGTCGGCGCCCAGGCCGGGTACGCGCCGGAGTCCAGCCCGAGCGGCACGGCGGCGGCGCGGTCGAGATTAGCCAGCGTCAGGTAGGCCAGTCCCGCAACGATCCGGCGCACATGATCGAACTTACGCGGTTCGCCGCAATCCATCGAGCGCGAGCAATCGAAGAGCAGGTGAACGTGCAGGTCTTCCTCCTCGACGAAGAGCTTGAGCACGAGCTGCCGCCAGCGGGCGTAGGCGTTCCAGTCGATGTGCCGCCAATCGTCGCCGCTCATGAACGGGCGGTATTCGGCGAACTCCACGCTCGCGCCGCGCGCATGGCTGCGGCGTTCGGCGCGCTGGCGGCCCTTCGCCAGACGGCGCGCCGCCAGCGCAAGCGATTCGAGCCGGGCGAGAAACGCGGCGTCGAACAGGGTGTCCACGGCGGCGGTGCTCACGCGGCGAAAATCAGGATTCGGTCTGCCAAAGGTTGCGGCGGGAGGTCAGCACGCGGCCGATCAGGTCATCCGCGTCGATGCCGTCCGCCTGCGCCTCGAAACTGAGCATCACGCGGTGCCGCAACACGGGCAACGCGCTGCCGAGCAAATCTTCGGTGGCGACGTGGTAACGGCCAGCGAGCAGCGCGCGGATTTTCGCCGCCAAGATGCACGCCTGACCCGCCCGGGGGCTGGCCCCGTAGCGCACATAGCGTTTGACCTCCGCGCTGGCGTGCGCCGTTTCCGGGTGCGTGGCCATGATGAGCTGCACCGCCCGGGTGCGCAGCGTCGGCGCGACAGGCACCTCGCGCGCCAGGCGGCCCATGTCGAGCAGCGTTTCGCGCTCGAAAAGCGGCGCGAGCGCGGGCAGGGTGCGGTCGGTGGTACGGTCGAGAATTTGCTCGAACTGCGCCTCCGTCGGGTAAGGCACCTTCAACTTGAAAAAGAACCGGTCCAACTGCGCTTCGGGCAGCGGATACGTGCCCTCCATTTCCAGCGGGTTCTGCGTGGCGAGCACGAAGAACGGCGCATCGAGCCGGTGCGTCTCGCCGCCGATGGTGACGTTGCCTTCCTGCATGGCTTCGAGCAGCGCGCTCTGCGTTTTGGGCGTGGCGCGGTTGATCTCGTCCCCCAGCAGCAGGTGGCAGAACACGGGTCCCGGCGAGAACTCGAAACGCGGGTGGCCCTGGCCGTCGTCAAGCATCACCTTCGTGCCGATGAGGTCGGCGGGCATCAGGTCGGGCGTGAACTGGATGCGCTGGAACTTCAACCGCAACGCCCCGGCAATCGCGCGCACCAGCATCGTCTTACCCAATCCCGGGACACCTTCCAGCAAGACGTGCCCTCCCGCGATCATGGCCATGAGCGTGTGCTCGATGACCTCGTCCTGCCCGACGATCACGGTCTGGATTTCGGTTTTCAGCCGCGCGAACTGCTCGCGGAACCGGGCGGCAGCTTCTGCCAGTGGGACGGCTGTCGTCATCAGGAAGGAGGATCAGGGATTGTCCGCGTGGTCGGGACGGATGGACTCGAAATAACGCTTGATGGTCTGGCGATGGGCAAGCGGCAGGTTCTCGTCGGCGACCGCCTGCCGGGAAAGGGTTTCGTAGGCGCGGAAATTGGCGGCGCTGGCCGCCGCGGCGTGCTCGGGAGACGGGTCGAGCGTGGAGAGGTTCGTGGTCTCGCTTTCGCCCTGATCGTTGGCGGTGCCGTTGAGGTTTTCCCGGGTGCGGTCGGCGGCGAGCGCGCTGGGGGCGCCGGTGTGGTTGGGATCGGTATCGCGGCTCGCGCCGTGGCCTGCCTGTTCGCTGCGTTGCAGCGAAAGTTTCGGCACGAGCGAAATGCCCTGGCACAGACTTTCTTTGTCACCCAACCCGCCTTTGCACAGGCTCATCTGCCGCAATTGCAGCGACAGATTTCTCTTCTGCGCGTCGCGGGCGTTCTGGTTGGCGAGGCTCTGTTTGAGTCCGCCCAGCCCCTTGCTCAGTTCCGAGCTCTGGTTTTGCTGCAAACCGTTTTTCAGGTCGCTCATCGACTGCTGCGCGCCCGCATTGCCCTGCTGGCCGAACTGCTGCGCGAGTTGGCCGAATTTCCCGGCGGCATCGGCGGCCTGCGCGCCCTGCGGGGGCTTCGCGTCCGGGGCTTGCATCTGGCGGGCGGCTTGCTCGGCGTGAGCTTCCGCGTGCTCGAAATCCTGGCGGCGCACGTCGGCGGCGAGGGTGCCCAGACCGTCCACTTTTTCCAAGGCGGCGGCGAGGTCGGCAGAAAGCGGTTGGAGCGAATGGGCATCCAGCTTCGCTTGCGCCGCCGCGAGTTTGTCCTCCACGCGGCTCAGTTCCTTGAACGCTTCCTTCGTTTCCAGCGCCGCGTCCCTGCGGGCCAGCTTTTCGCGCAGGGGACGCAACTCGTCGAGCAGCTTCCTCAATTCCGGGTCATGCTGGGCGCGCTCGCTCTGGTCCCAATCGTCGAACACCTGCCGCAACGCCAGGGCGGTGTCGCGCGTTTGCGCCGTGGGGGGCGGCGGCAATTCGCTCCGGCGCAACACGGTAAACCGCCAGCCCACGAACGCGATGGCCAGCAGCGTGACCACCCCGGCCAGCCGTTCCCACCGGGAAATGCCTACCGGCCAGGCGCGCCGCCAGTCCACTTGACGCAAGCTCGTGGCCGTCTGCGAGAGCTGCCGCGCCCGCCACTCCGCCGCCGCGCCGGTTTCCGGGGTGCCCTCCTGAAATTCCGACGCGCTGAGCACGGCGTCGGGCAGACCCAAACACCGGTCGGCGCGCCGTCGGATGCGCGGCCAGTCGGGTTCGCGCAAGCGGCTCTCCGCGAACACCAGCAGCACCGCGCCCAGCGCCACCAACACGCCCGCCGGCCAGTCGCGCGCCGCTCCGGGCTTCCATAAAGACAGCAGCGCCCACGACGCAAAAACCGCCGCCAAGCCGAGCGCCAGTTTGCCCAACGCGCCCAGCAGCCACTCGCGCCGCCAGCGGGAGCCAGCCGCCGCGAGTTGTTCACGCAGAACCTCGGCGGGATCGGTCGTCCGCAGGGGATCGTCGGGAGCGTTGGTCATGGGGGCGGAGATTACGACAGCGGTTCGGATATACCCGAGACGGCCCCGGTTGCCAAGGCAATCCCGTAGCGGTCCACGCATTTTTGCCGTGCGCCGTTCGTCCGTTGCTGCCATGTTGGACCGCTGCCCTCCACCCATGAAACGGACGCCCCTCCGCTGTCTGCTCGCGCTTGCCCTGTGTTGGATCAGCCTCCGACCGGCGACCGCCGCCGACCCTACGCCCGCGCCCCTGCCGCCGGTCGTCGCGCGTTACGAGCAAATGCTCGCCGCCTCGCCTGCCAAGGGCACCGCCTTCGACAAGGTCTACCAGCATTTCTTCGAGGGACCCGGATTGGACGCCCTCGCCACGCGCTGGCAAGCCCTCGCCGCGGCTAGCGGACCGGGCGCGGAAACTTTCCCCTTGCTCAGCGGCCTGCTCGCCGAACGCCGCGCCCACCCCGACGAAGCCCGCGCCGCCTACCGCCGATACACCGCTGCCCACCCCGACGACCCGCGCGGCTGGACCGCTCTGGGCGAACTCGAAGTCTCCGAAGGCCGCTTCGTCCCCGCCGCCGACGCCCTCGCCCGCGCGCTCGATCTCGCCGCCAAACCACCCGTGCCCGTGTCCACCCGGCCCACGCTCTACCGCGAACTCGCCCGCGCGCAGGCCCGCAGTTTCCTCGTCGCCGCGTCGCTGGGCACCTGGCGCAAACTCGCCGCCGAATTCCCCGACGACCCCGGCATCCTCCAGGAAGTCGGCGAGGCGTTTCAGGAAGACCAGGCTTACGACGAGGCCCGCGCCACGTTTGAAAAAGTCCGCGAACTCGCCCGCAAAAACAACGACGCCTTCGGGCGCATCAACGCCACCTTGCGCACCGGCCAGGTCGAGGAAGCCCGGGGCCACGCCGCCGAGGCCGTCAACATCTACGAGGGCGTCGTCGCCGAGGCGAAACCCGGCTCCTGGCTCGAACGCGAGGCCCGCGCCCGCATCGAGCAACTTTACCGTGGCCAGGAAGACCTGCCCGGTCTGGCCAGCTATTATCAGAAATCGCTCGCCGACCATCCCAAAGATGTCGAGGTCGCCACGCGCCGCGCCGCCGTCCTGATCGAACTCAACCGCCGCGCCGAAGCCATCGATCTGTTGAAACAAGCCGTCGTTTGGGCACCCGAACGCCAGGAATTGCAGGTGGAACTCGCCCGCCGTTTGAGCGAGACCGACCGCCCCGCCGAAATGGCCGCCGTCATGGAAAAATTGACGACCGTCGCCCCCGAGGAAAAAAGCTACTGGCAACTGCTCGGCGACGCCCGCTGGCAACTGCTCGAAACCCTCCCCCCCACGGCCTCCCCCGCCGAAAAAGACGCTCTCAAAACGCAGGCCCTCGCCGCGTGGAGCCATCTCTCGCCCGCCGACGGCACCGACGCCGCCACCACCGGCCAACTGGCCGACCTGCTCGCGTCCCACCGCCTCCAAGACGAAGCCCTGGCGCAATACGCCCGTGCCGCCGCCCTTTCCCCCGACCTGCCCGACGCCCGCGAACGCTGGGCCGGCTTCCTCACGCAAATCGACCGCCGGGACGAGGCGCGCCGGGTCGTCGCGGGCATCGTCACCGCCAGCCCGAAGAACGCCACCGCCGCCAATTACGACCGTTTGTCCACCGCACTCGACCGCCTGGACGATCCCGCCGGCGCGCTCGCCGCCACAGATCAGGGTCTGGCCTTGGAGCCGCGCAACTTCGACCTGCTTTCGCAACGCTGGCAACTCCTCGCCAGCGCCAAACGCTGGCCCGAAGCCATTGCGCTCTACCCCGCCCTGTTCGCCGCCGCCCCCAACCCGTACTTTGCCGAGCAGGTGCAGGCCCGCCACGTCGCCGCCCTCCAGGCCGCCAACCAGCGGGACGCCACCCGCGCCGCCCTGGCCGCCCGTCTTTCCGCGCTCGACGAAAACGACCTCGCCCTGCTCGTCCGCCTCGACCTCCAATCCGCCGCCACCGACGACGCCGCCCTCGCGGAAACGAGGACCGTTCTCGCCGAAGCCCGCGCGCGCTTCCCCCACGCCGCCGGGTTCGCCCGGCTCGAAGGCGATCTCGCCCGGCAAGCCCGCGATCCCGACGGCCAGGTCGCCGCCCTGCGCCGCCTGAGCGACCTCCAGCCCGCGCAACGGACCGACGCCCTCACCGAAATCACCCGCGTCTACCGTGACGCCGGTCGATCCGACGAAGCCCTCGCCGTTGCCCGCGAACTCGTCCTCGCCTCGCCCGCCAACCCCGCCGCGCAAATCCTCCTGGCCGACCTGCTCCTGCAAAACGGCCACCCCGACGACGGCGTGGCCCGCCTGCGCGACGCCGTGCGCCTGAGCGACAAACCCAACGAGGTCCGCCTGCGCCTCGCCCGCGCGCAGACCGAACTCGGCCACGACGCCGACGCCCGCCGCACGCTCGACGAGGCGTTCGAGGCCGCCGAAGATTCCCACGAGCGTCTCGCCCTGACCAAACCGCTCACCGAAGCGTACGGGCGCGAGAACCGGCTGGACGAACTCATCACCCGCTTCCAGGGTCTCCAGCAGGGCGACGCCGAGGGCTGGCGCTACGCCCTCTACCTCGCCGAGATTTACCAAGAGAATAAGGACTACGGCGCGGCCCGCCGCGAACTGGCTCAGGCCCTCGCGGCCCGGCCCCGCGACGGGTCGCTCCTGCGCCAACTCGTGCGCGTCGCGGAGGACGAGCAAAACCCCGCCGAAACGGCCCGTTACCAGGCCCTTCTTACCGAGGCGGAACCCAGCGACCAGAACCAGGTCGCGCTCGTCACCACGCTCCTGGCGGACCAGCAGGCCGAGCCGGGTTTCAACGCCTTGCGCGCCCACCTCGCCGCCGTTTTGAAAACCCCCGGCGCGTGGGATGCCCTCCTGCCGCTGCTCGCCCGCAACGATCTGACCGCCCGCGCGGGCGACCTGCTCAACGCCCAGTTGGGCGGCGACCGCGCCGACCTCCCATCGCGCTTCACCCTGGCCTTGTTCCAGGCCGTCGCGGGCAACGTGGACCAGGCGCGCGCCGCCCTCTGGTCCGTGTTCGACACGCGGACCAGCCCCGCGCCGCCCATCCCCCCCGCGCCACCCGGGCACACCGGCGCCAACAAAGCGCCCAGCCGCCTCTTCTCCGCGATCTACACCGGCGACTCGATCCCCGAGCAACGTTACCGCGCGGGGGTGCAAACCCGCCGGGTCGCCCAGGGGTTGCTCTCCCCCGGCGGCTTCGCCGGAAACGGGCGCGGACGCGGGGGGTTCGCCCTGCCCTTACCCGGTTCCGGGTCGTCCAACGCTCCCACCGCCACCGATTCCGCCCGCGACGCCGCCCTGGTCTACCTCGCCGCGCTGGCCGTCAAGGACCACACCGCCGCCGAGTTCCTCGCCGAACTGGACCGCCACCTCGCCGCCCGCGACAGCTCCCGCACCGACCGCCTCGTCGCCTTCTCGCTCATGGAAGACGTGGACGCCCAGGTCCGCGAAATCGTCGCCCAGATGCACGACCCCGAACCGGGTCTGGACGCCTTCGCCCTGAGCCGCACGCTGTTCATCGCCCTCAACAACCACCCGCAGAACCGCCGCTACTCCGAGAGTCCGCTGCTGACCGACTCCCAGTCCGCCAACCTCGCCTCGGTCTTCGACCCGCTCTTCGCCCGCGTGCTCCGGGCGAATCCTGCGCTGAACACCGCCGAGGCCGACGGCTTGCGCGTCTATTTCCTGCAGAGCGTCGGGCGCGAGGAAGAGGCCGGGGCGGTCCGCCGCGCTTTCCTCGCCCGGGTGGATGCCCACTCGCCGCTCGACCAACTGGAAGCCGCCCTGGGTCTCCTCGTGGAAGGCAGCTTCCCGGCGGCGGAGCGCGCGCAGCTCCGGCTCCTCGTCCCGGCCTTCGTGGCGGCGGGCCGGGCGGGGTCCGCGACGAGCATGTCCCGGTCGGCGTACCTCCCGTCGTCCCTGTTTGCGGACCCTGCCGTGGCGGCCCGGCTGTCGCCCGAGGATTTCGCCGACGCGCTCACCAGCTTGTTCCCGCTCTGGTACCCGCTGACGCCCGCCGCCGCCACGGGCACCGCGACGCCGGTCGGCGGCAATTCCAACGGCCCGGGCGGCCTGGAACCGAACACCCTGCCGCCCACCCGCTTCTTCGACCGCGGGACGTTTCCGGTCATCGGGAACGTCGCGCAATCCCTGCGCCAGGGCGATCCCGCGCGCCTCCGTGCCGTGCTCGACCGGTTGGACCAACAGACCCGCGAAATGCCGCCCGACCGCCGGATTTTCCCGCAACTGGTCGCGGTGGACCTCGTCGGCCTGGGCGGCGACTCCCCGGCGGCGCTCACCCGTGCACGGGTTTTGCTCGCCGCCGCGCCCGACGACCACGACCTGCGGCTGCTGGTCGGCGTGCTCCTCGCCCACACGGACCGCCCCACCGAAGCCGTGGCCCTGCTCAACACCGTGGACATCGCCCGCACCGGCGAGTCACCTTTCTCTTTTCAGCAACTCGTCCTCACCGAAGCGAAAGCCGCCAAGGACACCGAAGCCGCCAAACGCGCCGCGCTAGCCCTCGCCGCGACGCGCGTGCCCCCGGAGCAGCGCGATGCCGTTGCCGCCGAACTGCGCGCCCTCGGCCTCACCGAACAGGCCGACGCGCTCGCCCAGCCCGTCGCATCGGTCCGCGCCGCGTCTGCCGCCGGTTCGCCGCGCTCGGTTTTCGATAGGAGCACGGCTGCCCGGCTGGAAACCCTCGTCGCCGCCAAAAACGAGGAAGGCGCGCTGGCCCTCGCCCGCCGCGTCCTCGCCGCGTTGCCACCGCCCGCCGCCGCTCCCGGCAACCGGCCCGCCAACGACGAATACGTCCTGCGCGCCACCCTCGCCGCGCTCAAAAAGTTCCACCAGTTGGACGCGTTCATCGCCGACGCCGAAAAGCAACTCGCCAAAGACCCCGACTCGCTCACGCTCAACTACGAACTGGCCATCCTGCACCAGGAATCCGGCGAAACCGACGCCGCGAACCCAACGGCTTCGGACGACAAGGACGACTCTCGTCCCCCCAACCACCCGGACCAAGCGGCGGCCTACTGGCGCAAGCTCGCCGAACTGCGGCCCCGGGAAACCCGGTACCAGCGCCTGCTCGCCCACCGCCTCGCCGAGCGCGGCCTGCGCGACGAGGCCGCCGCCGTCTACGACCACCTGCTCGACCAGTCACCCGACGAAGGGTTTCCTGCCTACGAGGAACTGCACCTCGTCTATCATGGCAGCCGCAGCGTCGCCCTGGCCAGACGCCTGCTCGCCTGGAAGCCCGGCGCGGGCATCACCGCCAACGGCCCGAATGACGCGGGCGTCACCTTCTTTCAGGTCGCCCGGGAATGCGCCGCGCAGAACCAGCCCGAACTCGTCGCCGCCCTTTGCCGGAGCGGCCTCGCCTGGCTCCGGTCCAACGGCAGCGAGCAGACCGCCGACCTGAACCGGCTTCTCTTCGCAACCCTGCTCAAGCTGGGCCGCCGCGACGAGGCCCGTGACGTGCTGGCCGCCGTTTTCCTGCCGCCCGCCGATGCCGCTCAAACCGGCAAGGCCGTGCAGCTCGGTTTTCGCAACCCGGCGGCGGTCCCTTCCAACGGGGCGCGCGGTTGGATCACGGGCCTTTCGTGGAGCCTCGATTCCGTCGACGCGTCCGGCCTGCAACCGCTCGCGGACGCGAGGGCCGCCGGTCTGCTGCCGGACCTGCAAACCACGCTCGAATCCCGCCGTCAGGCCGACCCGGCGGCCGCCGCCGCCAACGATCTCCTTTGGCTGTTGACGGTCATCCGCCTCGACCGGCACGATCCCACCCTCCCGGCGGAATTGCCCGCTCTGTTCAACGCCAAGGTCGGCGATAAAAACAACTTCCAGGCCGAGGCTGGCATCCGCCTGGTCATCGCCCGGCGGCTCCTGGCCTGGCCCGGCCACGAATCGCTCGCGCTGGAAGCGTTCCGTTCCGCCCGGAAAATCGTGGCGGACGCCCGGGACACCGGCAACGCTTTTTCGGTCGATCAGGCCGCCGCGCCCGGCTTCCAGCAGGCCCGCGCGGAGGGGCTGCTCGGCGATGAGCGTGCTGCCCTGGCGACGTTGCGCCCTCTGGCAGCCGAGATCACGGCTCCCCACGCTGCCGACGGCGATGTTTCCGAGGAAATCGGGCGTGGTCTCGACCTGTTGCTGCGCGCCGGTCCCGAGGCCGATCCGGTCTACCTCGACCTGCTCGACCGATCCGCCAAGACGCTGGAAGCCAACGATTTTTTGTCCAATTACGACCTCGGAAAGAATCTCCGGCTCGCCCACGATCCGCCCTGGCCCTTGCAGGCCCACGCCTGGTTGCTCGACGACGGCGGCGACGTGGAAACATCCAACGCCACGTTGGTCTACGAACTGTCCCCCCCGCGTCCCGGCGACGGGACCGCCCCCGGCCAGGGTCCCGACTCGCAAGGCCGCGCCTTTGCCGCCCTGGAAGGCGAGCGCACCCTGACGTTTTCCTACGGCCCGGACCCGGACCACCTCGCGCCGATTGGCCAGCTCAAAACCACCCGCACCTTCGGCACCTGGACCGGCCCCGTTTCGCCGGGCGCGGGCGTGCTCGGGGTCACGCTGGACCCGGCCCGACCCGCCGCTCCCGGAGACAACGGTTGGCTGCGGATCGTCCGCGCGCCGAACCTGCTCACGAACCCCCGTTTCGACGGCCTGACTGACCGCGACCCGAACGCCGACCCGTTCACGCTGCCCGGCTGGAAGGATCTCCCCGCCGGATTCTGGCAACAGGGCACGGGTGACAACCCGCTGCCGGGCCAGCCGGTCGTGCGGAGCGACACGTTCTCCCCGCAGCCGTGCGAGATCACGGGCGCACGGGTCCCGGTGGAACCCGGACGCGCCTACTTCCAGAGCGGCTGGGGCCGGGCGGGCGGGGCTGACAGCAAGGTGCAGCTTGGCCGGCGTTATCTCGACGCCGCTGGCCACTTGCTCAGGACCAGCGATTGCCCTGCGCCCTCGACGTTGGCGTGGCATCGGCAGTCGCAACGCCTCCTCCCTGCCCCGGGCGGCAACGACGGCGACCTCATCCCGCCGGGCACGGCGTTCATCGAGCCGTTCCTGCGCATCCAGGGCAACAACGAGTGGACCGGTCTCTTTCTGGGTAAGCTGGATTAACCTTCCCCGACGCCCCTCCCTCTACACCGGACAATGAACCCCACCCATTACTGCACCGAAGTCCCCTCCCCGATCGGTCCGCTCAGCCTGCGCGGGTCCGAGCGCGGGCTCACCGGCCTCTACATGTTGCAACATCGCCACGGCCCGCCCGAAGGCGAACGCGCCCGCTGGCAGCGCGACGACGCCCGGTTCGCCGACGCCCGCCTTCAACTCGACGAATACTTCGCGGGCAGCCGCACCGGGTTCGACCTGCCGCTGGACCTGGACGGCATCGGCGGCACCGTTTTCCAGCGCCGGGTCTGGACCGCCTTGTCGGAAATCGCGTACGGCGAAACCGTCAGCTACGGCGAACTCGCCCGGCGCATCGGCCAAGCGGCGGCGGTGCGCGCGGTGGGTCTGGCGAACGGGCGCAACCCGGTGTCGATCATCGTGCCCTGCCACCGCGTCGTCGGCGCCAACGGCACGCTGACCGGCTACGGCGGCGGCATGGACCGCAAGCGCATGCTGCTCGGGCTGGAAGCGCGCCGCGCCCCCGGGTTTCTCCTGTAGGTCACACGGTCGAAACGTCCGTTGCGCCTTCTTCCTCGAAGAACATTTCCGCCGCGCTGGTCGGCCGGTCGGCCGCGTCGGGCGGCGGCATCCAGGGCGAGAGCGGCATGAGCACGAACGCGGCCAACCCGTGCGCCGAAGGTTCGTAGGTCGCCCGCAAACGAGCCAGCTTTTCATCGGCTTCGCGTCCGTTGCGCACCCGGGCGTCCTTGTCGAGCAACCGGCGCAGGCGCGCCAGTTCCGGGGCCGGCAAACGGTCGGGCGCGGCCACTTTCCCATGAGGGATCTGGTGGAACTGGTGCGCCAGGTCGATCACCGCGCGGCGGGCCATGGCAAAAGTGATCGGGGCCTGTTTGGATTCCATGCCCTCGATGCCCACGATCAGCAGCGCGCAGGTATCCAGAATCGTCGTCAGCGTCGCCAGCCAGGATTGGTCGCGGTGTTGCGAACGGTACAAACACAGCACCGGATAGGAGAGATGGCTTTCCAACAGTTCGGCGGCCCATGTTTCGCAGTCCCGCAGCAATTGGTCCAGGTCGCGCTCGTCGCCCCGGTGGCCGTGCTGGCGCAGCAGTTCACCGGCGGTCGGCGGCGACCCCGCGCGCACGTCCATGCGCAGGATGATGATCTCCCGCCGTGCAAACCCGGCGTAGATCACGGGCAGATAGCTGATGATGCTCGCCAGAAAACCGAATCCCAGCCCCGCTTCCAGCACGGCGAGCGACCGCGTGACGTGCGAGTGCGGGTTCACGTCGCCCAGGCCGAGGGTGAAAAACAGGTTGCCGCTCAGGTACAACCCCGAGCTGATGTCCCGCCAATGGTGCGGCTCCGGTGTGAGCATCCACTGCAACACTCCGAAACTGAGGATCAGCCCTCCCGCCCAGCACCCGGTGAGTATCACGATGGACAACGGACCGAAAAAACTCAGCCAGGTTTCCCGCCACGATCCGGCTGGCAGGTTCCTGCCCAGCGCAGCCCACGGCCCCCACGTGAGGCGGTAAAACAGGCGCGTCAACCGCAGGCCGCGCGAGATCGTGCGCGGCAGCAAGATCGTTTCAAAGGCATCGACGAGGACAAACAGCACCAGGGCGACCCCCACGATGACGGCAACGTAAGTCCACATCGGGCGTACCTGTAAGCCAGACGGATGACATTTAAAAGGGGCGTTTCGGCCCGGGTGCCATCCACACGCCTGCTCCGGGCACGATTCCATGGTGACTGCCGCCCATGCCATGAGACTTCCCTTCGCCCTGCCGCGCCTCGCCGCCATCGCCATGACCATCCTCTTTGCCCTCGCTGCCCAGGCGCAGGAGGCCAGCCCCGCCGACAAACCTCTCAGCGCCTACCGCGACAAAAGCCGTGTGCTGCTCGTCTTCACCCCGGCGATGCAAGATCCCGCCTACCAGGAGCAAACCAAACTCTGGCAAAACGAAAAAGCCGGGTTCGACGAACGCCAACTCGTGGTCGTCCCCGTGCTGGCCGACGCCAAAAAACCGGCGGGTGATCCGCCGGGCACCCTGGCAAAACGCTTCGGCGCCGACGCCAAATCCTTCACGGTCGTCCTCGTCGGCAAGGATGGACACGACGTTTACCGCAGCGCGAAACCTGTCGCCGCCTCCGTCGTCTACGCCACGGTTGACGCCATGCCGATGCGCCGTGCGGAGATGCGCCGCCAGACCTCCCCGTCTCCCTCTCCGTCGCTGACGCCCCGTCCCACCCCGGCCAAGCCCGACCTTGACCACGACGAGTGACGTGGCCGATGCTTCCCCATGAACCTCGCCGACGAACGGAAAAACTATCTCCGGGGCCAGTTGCGGCGTGCCGATTTGCAGCGGGACCCGATCCAGCAATTCCACCGCTGGATGCAGGAGGCTCATGAGGCTAAAGTGGTGGAACCCACCGCGATGAGCCTCGCCACCGTTGGCACCGACGGCCATCCGCGCGTCCGCACGGTGCTGCTCAAGGGCCTCGATGGGCGGGGCTTCGTGTTCTACAGCAATTTCGCCAGCCGCAAGGGTCGGCAACTCGGCGAGAACCCGCAGGCGTCGCTGCTTTTCCCGTGGCTGGCGTTGGAGCGGCAGGTGCTCGTGGCCGGGAGCGTCACACGGATCGACGACAAGGAAACGCGCACCTATTTCAACTCCCGTCCGCGCGAAAGCCGGTTGGCGGCCTGGGCATCCCAACAGAGCGACGCCGTCGCCTCGCGCGCCGCTCTTGATTCCGAACTGGACGCGATCCGCCTGCGTTTCGGCACGCACGGCGAGGTGCCCGTGCCGCCGTTCTGGGGCGGCTACCGGGTGCAGCCGGACACCGTCGAATTTTGGCAGGGCCGCGCCAACCGCCTGCACGACCGTTTTGAATACACGCGGCAACCGGATGGTTCCTGGGCGATAGAACGTCTGTCGCCATAATCCCCAGCGGTATCGCTACCTTGGTCAAATCTCGCGTCCTCGCCGCCGTCCTCGTCTGGCTGTCCGCCTTGCCGCCCGCATCGGCAGCGGACCTCGCGGGCCGCTACGTCGTGGCGACCCTGCCCACCGCCGACGCCCCGGTGGCACAGGCGGCCTACGCGGGCACCGCCGACATCACTCCCCGTAAGCTGCACGTCAGCGCCGTGACGTGGCAACCGGCAGCGACCGGCGCGCCGCGGCTCCGGGGCCTCGGCCTGTCGGATGACGACGGCGCGCTCGGCGTGTCCCTGGCCACCGGCGGCGCGGCCTACGGTGTGGCGATTTACCATCACATCCCCGGTTCCCACGAGTGGCAGGGCCGCTGGATCACGAGCCTCGACGGCGGCGGCAACGTGGGCGACATCCGTTTCGACGACGAGGGCAGCAACACACTCCCCGGTCGCCACCGTCTCGTCTGCCGACGACCGGGCAGCGGCGGCTTCGAGGGCGCGGTTAGCATCACCTCCCGGGGCGACGATTTCCTCCTGGCGTTCGAGGGGGACCACACGGTCCTCTACCGTGGAGTCGGCATCCTGCTCGACCCCGACCGTCTCGTCGTGGGCTGGAGTTTCGGCAGCGCGCCCGCCCTCGCCGTCTACCGTGCCGACCCCAGTGGCCTGCTCACGGGCCGCCGCGTCAGTTCCCGCCCCGGGCAACCCATGGCCATCCGTGAAGCCTTGGCCCGCGAGGGCGAGGACGCCATGCGCCTGCTGCCCGCCGCTGCGCGCACCGATCCCGCTCTCCTGCGCGCCAGCGCCGACGCCGACCTCGAACCCGGCTCGCCCGAAGTCAAAACGTGGACTTACGACGACCTCCAGGCCCGCCACGGCGTAGACGGCTGGGCGCGCCGCTGGATGGACGAACAACTTACCCCGGAAGAGCGCAACCTCCTCCAACGCGCCACCCGCCGCCGCAAGCCCACCGCTGGCCGCACCATCGGCGCGCTCATCGAAGAAGAGCGGCGGCGCAGCGGCGAATGAAGCCCGCCCTTGCACCCTTCGCTCCTTCCGTGAACCTTGCCTCCATGGACCAACAACACCTGCGCGACCTGCTCGCCCAACTCCACAACGAACTCGCGCACGGTGAAACGCTCGACGACCGCAGCCGCCAGTTGCTCCAGTCCGTGCATGCCGACATCGAACGCGTCGCTGCCACCCCGTCCGCCGTGACCGCAGACGAACACCCGCAAGTGCGCGGACGTTTGCAGGAGGCCGCCCTCACCTTTCAGACCACGCATCCCCAACTCGCCGCAAACCTGGAGCAAACGATGAACGCCCTGAGCAACCTCGGCCTCTAAAATTGTTGAGACGACTCAAGTAATTATCTACAAACACCCGCGCCATCTAGGTGAAAGAAAGTCCACTTAGTATTGTCAACATCCGTCTAATACAAAGTTGGATGACAAAGCTCGTCACCATATTTGCGGTGCTTGTCACAACGACGAGCGCGTTTGCTGATGAGCCGAGAGCACTTCAAAATGCACGGCGCGCTTATCTGCTGCTTGAGCATCCAACCGAAGAGCAACGCGTCCGGTACGTCACCAAGCTAGTTCGTCTACGGGAGAAATATGCCCGAGCGGACGGAGCAGCTTTAGCTGCCATCGACGCTGAAGTCATCAAACATCCCATGCCCGCCTCAGCGGACGCACAAAAGCTTGCAAGACGACTGGTAGGCAGATGGCAGTCTCCACGCCGTCCCTACTTCTATCACGCTGACCACACTTTGGCCGCCAACGATGATACGCAGGAAGATACCCGTGGCACTTGGCACATGGACGGCAATCAAATCCTCCAAGATGATGGCGGTGAAACGATCATCCTGCTTACAGGCACCGACTTTATCTATGGGACGACCGCAGAGCATCCCTATTACCTGCGTAGGGGCACGGCATTCCCTTGGCGCTGACCACAGTCATCTAACTACGCGCTGCAGCCGGCCACCGGGGCGGTCAGCGTCCTTGCCGAGTTCCGGCTTGACCATCGCCCGGGGGGCGGCTGAGCTTGGATCGTTAGACGGCAACCTCTTGTCATGGTGATCCGACGATTACAACCTTCCGACGCAGAGGCTTACCAGCAGGTCCGTCGCCACGCACTCAAAGACGTGCCGCAGTTTGTGGGTCCACTGGCCGAGCAAGACGCGCTCTGCGACCTCGTCCAACTTCGGTCCCGTGTAAGCACTGGCGAAGCGGAGGGCGTTTTCCGCTTTGGCTGTTTCCTCGGCGAGCGTTGCGTCGGCATCGCTGCCTTCAGTCGGCATCTGAACCCGAAATATAGCCACAAGGTGTTCTTCTGGGGCTTGTATATCCTGCCGGAGTTTCGCGGGCGCTCCATCGGACGGCGGTTCATGGAGGACCGCATCCACCTTGCCCGAAGCCTGTCAGGAGTTCGCTTTGCCACCTTGCAGATGACGACCACCAACGAGCCTGCCCGTGCGCTGCACCAACGGTTCGGTTTCGTCAGCTGTGGCATCGAGCCGCAAGCCCTCTGTTTGGATGGACGCTTCTACGATGTTGAGCTTCTACAGATGACGCTCACCCATGACGCTTAAGCTACTCCGCCGTGTCCCGCTGCAAGAACGTCACCGCCGACAGCAGCACGCCGGAAATTAGCAGCAACGTCGCGGCGTAGGCATGCGCCAGCGGGTAGTTGAATTTCTGCACCTCGTCGTATAGCGCAATGCTCGCCACCCGGGTTTCGCCGGGGATGCTGCCGCCCAGCATCAGCACGACGCCGAACTCGCCGACCGTGTGCGCGAAGCTCAGCGTCGCCCCGACCATTACCCCCCGCCGGGCCAGCGGCAGCTGCACCCGCCAGAACGTCCGCCACGGCCTCGCGCCGGTTGCCACCGCAGCCTCCAGCATCGCAGTCGGCACCGCCCGCAGCGCCGCCTGGAACGGCTGCACCGCATACGGCAAGCTGTATAAAATCGAGCCGACCACCAACCCCGTGAAAGAAAAACTCAGCGCGCGTCCGGTCAGCCGCAGCCAGACCGAGCCGGGAAAATGGTCCGGCGCGAAGCACACCAACAGGTAAAACCCGATCACCGTCGGCGGCAGCACCATCGGCAGCGCGATCAGCGTCTGCACGACTCCGGCCCCCCGCCACCGGCTCGTGTTGAGCCACCGGGCCAGCGGCAAGCCGCCCATTAACAGGAGCAGCGTGGTCGTCAGCGACAACCGCAGCGTCAGGATGATCGCCTGGAAAAACGGTTGCGCCCCGAGACCAGCCACCGGCACGCAGAAAAGCGCGATGGCAGCTCCTACCGCCAACCACGCGCCAACCTCGAAGGGTCGGGTGTTCGCGTTCGATCCTTCGCCGCCACCGCCTGCCGACTTCATCCGCCGGTTTTCAACCTTTCTTTTCCGGCAGCCGGAAACCGTAGTGGTCGAAGATGGCGCGCGCCTCGGGCGTCCGCAAGAAGTCCATGTACGCCTTTGCGCTCGGGTTCCCCGTGCCCGTCTTGGTTAGCACCGCCCCCTGCTCCAACGGCGAGTAATCCTCGGTGGGAATCTCCTGCCACTTGCCCACGTTCGCCAGCTTGGGCGAGGTCACCAGCGACAACGCCACGATCCCCGCGTCCACATTGCCCGACGACACGAACTGCGCTGTCTGCGCGATGTTGTCGCCGAGCACGATCCGGGGTTGCAGAGCGTCCCACATCTTCTCGTGCTGGAGTGCCTCTTTCGCCGCGCGTCCGTAGGGAGCATGTTCCGGGTTGGCCACCGCCAGCTTTTTGACGACCTCGGGTTTGCTCAACACCGCCAAGCCCTTGGTCACATCGACCGCTTCCGGGTGCAGCGTCCACAGCACGATCTTGCCGAACGCATAGGTAAACAGCGTTTTCTCGTCCGCCAGACCGGCTTTCACCAAGTCCTTAGGGAAACTCATGTCAGCAGACAGGAACACCTCGAACGGCGCGCCGGTCTTGATCTGCGCGGTGAAATTCCCCGACGAACCGCTGGACACTTTCAGGTCGGCGGCGGAGTGCGTTTTCTTGAACGCCGCGTTGATGTCGTCCAGGCAATACGCCAGGTCGGCGGCGGCGGCGATGGACACGCTTTCAGCCGCCCACCCCGCCGACGTGCCCGAGCACCATATCCCCATCATCAACAGCAGTCCCGCCGTCAGGGTCCGCCGGGGTGGAAGAACGTTCAACGGAAACGCTGGTCGCTTTGATGATGGCATAAATCTGATCTCCCACTTTGAGGTTGAGTTCTTCGACGGAACGGGTCGTGATCACCGCGCTAATCGTGCCCGCCGCCGTTTCGAGCACGACTTCGGAGACGACCTTATCCGCCACGATTTCGGTCACCGTGCCGGTCAGGCGGTTGCGGATGCTGCTGGTTGCGTTCATTCCCTGAGAGGTCGTCGCCAGCGCGGTCGTTGGCCGTGCCGCCGCTGGATATACAGGAAAAAATATATCGACGCAACGTGGACATCGTTATCCACCCGCCCTGGCAACCGCCGTCGGCCCGTGCGGCAGGCTCTTCAAAATCCTCGCGCGATCCTTCGGCAACCCTCCCGAAAGCCGCACGATGGCCTGAGCCGGGTCGGCGTCCGCGTTGTTCTCGCCGGTCAGGCCGAGCAACTGGCTGAGTTGCGATTCAAAGTGCAGCATCGCCCGGCGGTTCGGTTCGCCCTTGTCCAGATAATCCAGCGCCCGGCGCAACAGGTCGTACACCTCCGGGACGGCATGCTCGAACTCCGTGGTCATCTCCACCAGTTCGACGAAGTACGCCGCCATTTGCAGCCGCTCGTATTGCGTCCGCAGCCCTTCCCGAGAATCGCGCACCGCCACTTCCCGCAGGCCGTGCAGTTCGCTCTTGCTGCTACGCGAATAAGTGATCTCCGCCGCGAAGAACAAGTCCAGCCGCCCCGCGAACGGACTCTTGGGTCGGCGCGCGCCCTTGGCCACGGTTTTGAGCTTGCCGTGGGCTTCAGTAAACCAGGTGATGATCAGGCTGCTTTCGGTCAGCTTGATCTTGCGCAACAGGATGGCGGCGGTCGTTTCCAAAGGGAAGAATCGGTGCGCTTTGCACCCTCCGTATCCTACACCGAAACCGACCCGAAAGACAGCGTCATTCCACCGCCATTTTACTGCATGAATGCCCCGTAAACTTGCAACACCGTCACCTTGCCGCCGACGAAATCCCAATCCTTTTGGTAGGCAAACGTTCGCTTCCGGGTGTCGTAAACCATCTCGCGCGGCACTTCAGGATGGTTCGGATCGTAGACCCGGTAGCGGACGGCCTCGTGCGCCGCATCCACGCGGCGTCCGTAAAGCACGACGGCGTGGTTGACGCTCAGGTTGGGAAAAGTGGTCAGGTAAGCGACGAAAAGATCGTTGCGGGCGAGCACGTCTTCGAGCGTGCGCTGGGTCGCGGCCTGTTGGCCGGGGCCGTTCCACCAGAAGTGAAACATCCGATAATTGCCTGGCCGCAGATAGGTCGTCCAGCCGCCGCCGATGTTTTGCTGCAAAATCAAAGGCCGGGCACGGCTCAACGCCCGCAGGTCGGCGTACCCGGGGACGACCACACGTTGCTCCCACGGCAACGCCCCACGCCAGGCGGCGCGTCCGGTGACCCGGTGCACCAACGCTGCCAGCGTGGCGTCGTCGGGCGGCGGCTGCGCCGGATCGAACCGCGCGAACTTGTGGAACTGCTCCACCGAGCGGCACATGGCGAAGCATCGCAGCGTGAACGCCGGAGGTTTTTCGCCGGGGCGCAGCACGCGCTTTTCCGCGTACCCGTGCGGGTACAGGTACACGGTCTGGTTGGCGAACGAGAAGGTGTCGGCCTCGAAGCGCAACGGCGGTCCCGGCATGGTCTCACGGGCACTTGCCACCGGCACGGCAACGCCGCCCAGAAATATCAGGAGGCAGCACGCAACCGTGCGAACGATGGGAGTACAAACCATCTGCTTTGCGAACGACTGTTACGTTTGATTTTTGCGAATCCCGGTCTGCCTGCTGCGTGCGTGCTTCAAGCGTGGATCGCCCGCTTCTCGACGGCCAGCGCCGCTTCCTTGACGGCCTCGCTCAGCGTCGGGTGCGCGTGCACCGTCCGCGCGAGGTCTTCCGAACTGCCGCCGAACTCCATCACCGACACCGCTTCCTGGATCAGCTCGCTGGCGGCGGGGCAAATGATGTGCGCGCCGAGGAGCCGGTCCGTCTTGGCGTCAGCCACCAGCTTGACGAACCCCTCCGCGCTGTCGCTCGCCAAGGCGCGTCCGTTGGCCCGGAACGGAAATCTGCCGACGGTCACCTCGATTCCCTTTTCCTTCGCCAGATCCTCGCCCAGCCCCACGCTGGCCACTTCCGGGTGCGTGTAGATCACACCCGGGATCACGTCGTAGTTGACGTGCCCGGCCTTTCCGGCGATCCGCTCGACGCACGCGATTCCCTCCTCCTCGGCCTTGTGCGCGAGCATCGGCCCGGCGATCACGTCGCCGATGGCGTAGACGCCCGGCACGTTGGTCAGAAAATGCGCGTCCACCTTGACGCGTTTGCGCTCGTCCAGCGCGAGTCCCAGTTTGGGCGCGACCGCGCTGCCCAGCGCGGCCTTGCGGCCCACGGCGACGAGCACCTTGTCCGCTGCGAGCGAGATTTCGGTGCCGTCCTTCCCCGTGGCCCGCACGATCGCTTGGCCGTCTTTGATCTGGATGTCGTTGACCTTGGTTTCTAGGTGAAATTTCAGCCCTTCCTTTTCCAGCGACTTTTGGAGTTCCTTGGCCAGTTCGAGGTCGAACCCCGGGGCGATGCGCGGCAGAAACTCGACCACCGCCACCTCCGCTCCGAGCCGCGCCCAGACCGAACCGAGTTCCAGTCCGATGGCGCCGCCGCCGATGACGATCAATTTCTCCGGCACTTTGTCGAACGCCAAAGCTTCGGTGCTGGTCACGGTGGTCACGCCGTCCACGGGCATGTTCGGCAGGTCGATGGGCACGCTGCCCGTCGCCAGGATGATATGCTTGGCGCTTAACTCCTCGGGTTTCGCGCCGCTGACGCTCACCTTGCCCGCCGCTGTGATCCGTCCTTCGCCCTGGTAGACGGTCACGCCGTTTTTCTTCATCAGAAACGCCACGCCGCCGGTGAGTTGCGTCACCGTCTTGTCTTTGCGTTTGAGCATGGTCGGCAGATCGAGCTTCACGTCGCCAATCACGACGCCGTGCCCGGCAGCTTCTTTTTTGGCAAACGAGAAATGATGGCTGGAATTGAGCAGCGCCTTGCTCGGGATGCAGCCGATGCGCAGACAGGTGCCGCCGAGCGCTTTTTCTTTTTCGATGAGGGCAGTTTTCAGGCCGAGTTGCGCCGCGCGGATCGCCGCGACGTAACCGCCCGGGCCGCTCCCGATCACGATGAGATCAAATTCCGACATGATGCCGGTAACTTAACGCGGGATCGCGGGATTGTCACTTGGCAGCGGGCGGTCAACCCTGATAACGTCGCCGCCATGAAAACAGAAATCCCTTCGTCTTCCACCGGCCTGCGCCGCGCTTTCGGCTG
Source organism: uncultured Chthoniobacterales bacterium (assembly GCA_964236475.1). Classification (GTDB taxonomy): domain Bacteria; phylum Verrucomicrobiota; class Verrucomicrobiia; order Chthoniobacterales; family SZAS-18; genus CAHJWO01. Next base: position 4,819 of record CAXSED010000029.1, on the reverse strand, counting down.
GTGTTTGGCTCTCGTTCTGGCGTTGTGGGCCTGTGCCCCGGCGCGTGCGGACGACGCCCACAAAACAGCTCTCATCAACGAGATGTTCCAGGTCACCCACATCGACACGATGATGCAGCAAACCATGAAACAGGTCATGGATGCGCAGAAAGCCCAGTTTGCGAAGATGGACTCCACCGGCGCGAATAAGGCCATGTACGACGAGATGTACACCCGGGTCACGCAGATCGTCACTGACCAGATGAGCTGGGACAAGCTCAAGCCGGACATGACCAAGCTCTACGCCGACAACTTCACCGAGGACGAACTCGCCGCCTCGCTGGCCTTCTACAAGACGCCCGCCGGGCAGGCCATCCTCCTCAAAATGCCGGCGCTGATGACGAGTGCCATGGGCATCGTCCAGCAGCGCATGAGCACGCTGACACCCCAGATTCAGCAGGCCGCGCAGGAGATCGAAGCCAAACACGCCTCCCCGGCACCCGCCGCCGCCAAGCACAAGCCGTAGCGGCTGCCACGCTCGGCGTGGTCAGATTTCGAGCAGCAATCGGGTCGGGTCTTCCACGCAATCCTTGATCCGCACCAGCGCCGTGACGGCTTCCTTGCCGTCCACCACGCGGTGGTCGTAGCTCAGCGCGAGGTACATCATCGGGCGGATAACCACCTGCCCGTCCACGGCCACCGGACGCTGCACGATGTTGTGCATCCCTAGGATACCGCTCTGGGGCGGGTTGAGGATCGGCGTGCTCAGCAGCGAGCCGTAGGTGCCGCCGTTGGAAATGGTGAACACGCCACCCGTCAGGTCGTCGATGCCGATCTTGCCCTCGCGCGACTTCACCGCGTACCCGGCGATGTCCTTTTCCAACTGCACAAAGCTCTTAGTGTCGCAATCCCGCAGCACCGGCACGATGAGGCCTTTCTCCGTGCCGACCGCCACCCCGATGTCGTAAAAATGGTTCTGGACGAATTCGTCGCCGTCCATCTGGCCGTTGAGCGAGGGCACGCTCTTGAGCGCCTCGACCACCGCCTTGATGAAGAACGACATGAAGCCCAGCTTGACGCCGTGTTTCTTGGTGAACGCGTCCTGCATCTTGGAGCGCAGGGCCATGACGCCGCTCATGTCGCACTCGTTGAAGGTCGTCAGGATGGCGGCGGTCTGTTGCGCCATGACGAGCTGAGCCGCGATCTTGCGCCGCAACGGACTCAGCTTGCGGCGGGTGGTGCGCCCTTCGGCAGCCGCCGGTTTGGGAGCAGCGGCCAGCGTGGCGGGAGCCGCCGAAGGCACGGGCACGGGCACGGGCGCGGCCTGCCGGTTTTCGAGCATGCCGAGCACGTCGCCCTTGGTGGCGCGGCCCCCTTTGCCGGTGCCGATGATCTCGGCGGGCGAAACGTGTTCCTCTTCCATCAGGCGGCGCACGGCGGGCGAAAGTGGCAATCCATCGCTACCCTGGCCGTTGCTGCCTTCGGACTCGGCGAGGTTCTGCGCCTTGGCTTCAACGGTCGCCTGTGGGGCAGCGTCCGGCGCGGGAGCGATTTTGTTCGGCGCGGGCGATGCCCCGGCGGGCGCGGAGGCAACTGCGCCAGCCCCTTCTTCGATGGTCGCAACCACCTGCCCGATCTTGACCTCGTCGCCCTCCTGAGCCTGCAAGGTCAGCCGTCCGGTGGCGGTGGCTCCGATCTCGGTGGACACCTTGTCGGTTTCCAGGGTCAGCAGTGGCTCGTTGGCCTGCACCTGTTCACCGTCCTTCTTGTGCCAGACGGCGATGATGCCGCTGGAAATGGACTCGCCGACCGAGGGGATTTTGACTTCGATGCTCATGGCAGAAAGGGGATTGTCTCACGAAACAAGAGGATGGGGGCTGCTTCAAGCGCAAGTTTCAAAACCCGCTCCCGGCTGGACATCCCACGTCTATTTTCCGATAACGTCCGTCCGTGAAGACGCACATCGCCCTCCTGCGCGGTATCAACGTCGGCGGCAACAAAAAGGTGGCGATGGCCGACCTGCGCGCCTTCGTCGAAGCCAACGGCTTCCGGGATGCGCGCACGCTGCTGCAAAGCGGCAACCTTGTTTTCCGCAGTGACGGTCAGCGTGACAATTCAGCCCTTGAAACCCTTTTGGACGAGCAGGCTGCCAAACACCTCGGCCTGAGCGCGAAGTTCCTAGTCCGCACCGTCGCCGAGTGGTCGGAGGTCATCGCCCGCAACCCGTTTCCGGAAGCGGCGCAGGCCTATCCCGGTCGGCTGCTGGTGATGTTTTTCCGGGAACCACTGACTCCCGAGGCCGTGCAAACCCTCCGCGCCGCGATGATTCCTTCCGAGCACATCCACCCCGATGGCCGCCAGCTCTACGCCGCGTTACCCGAAGGCATCGGCGACTCGAAGATGGCCGCCGTCCTGCTGGGCACACGTTTCAACAAAGCAGCCACGGGCCGCAATTGGAATACAGTCCTCAAACTAGCTGCGATGGTAGACAGCTAATGGTCTGCCCATTTCACCGTCCGGCTTTCGATTCGGCGGGCAGACGTTTCACCGTTGCTCCCTCGTGTAATCCCGCGAGCCATTGTGACGGTGTTTGGCCACCGGCTTGTCTGGTGTTCTTATACAGCATGGCTTGGATAATAATTTCCTCCCGGGTGAACCGTCTAAAATCATCGGGTGAGGCTCCTTGTTCCCGTAGATGCTGAGCGAATTTACTTGGGTCGCCACTGGACTTTTCCGTCACCTGCTTTTGCACCGCATCATCGACCAACGTCTGAGGCACTTTGAATCGTTTTCGTTGGAACTCTCGCAGCACCAGCGCGCGGTCCACATCGTCGGGTAGTACGCTTTCAAAAACGCGCCAATGGTAGACCGGTGCGCCGTCTAGAATCGCCACCTGAATAAAAGACCCGTCCGCAGTAGCCGTGGTAGTCACCGTGAACCAGGTCAACGAGACCAACACGATGAGCCAAACGGATTTCTTCATCTCAAGGCGGCAACCGGTCAATTACCCTCCGAACGCCTCGGCCACGAGTTGCTTCTGCTCGCGGTCGTGGAGAGTCTTCGCGCCGACCGCCGGGCTGGCACTGGCGTTGCGGCCCGCGTAAACGAGCTTCTTACCCGCCGGGAGGAGTTCCGCCAACAGCGGCGCGACGAAACTCCACGCGCCCATGTTCTGCGATTCCTCCTGGCACCAGACCCAGCTTTCCGCCTTGGCGTAAGGGGCAATTACCGTCTTCAGCATTTCCGTGTTGAGCGGATAAAGCTGCTCGATCCGCACCAGCGCCGTGTCGTCGGCCTTGTTGGTGTCGCGCGCCTTGAGCAGATCATAATACACCTTGCCGGTGCAGAAAATCACTCGTTTCGCCTTGGCCGCGCCTGCCGGAGCGGGCGTTTCGAGCACTTCCGAAAAGCGCGCCTTGGTAAAGTCATCGTTAAACGACACCGCTGCTTCCGAACGCAGCAGGCTCTTGGGCGTCATGATGACCAGCGGCTTGACGAAAGGCCGCATCATCTGGCGGCGCAGCACATGGAAATACTGCGCGGGCGTCGAGAGGTTGCACACCTGGATGTTCTCCTCGGCGCATGATTGCAAGAACCGCTCCACGCGTCCGCTAGAATGCTCCGGCCCCTGCCCCTCGTAGCCGTGCGGCAGCAACAGCACGATCCCGCTGGGCCGTTGCCACTTGGATTCCGACGACACGATGAACTGGTCGATGATCGTCTGCGCGCCGTTCATGAAATCGCCGAACTGTGCCTCCCAAATGCAGAGCATGTCCGGGTAATCGAGCGAATATCCGTAGTCGAACCCGAGCACCGCCGCCTCGCTCAGCGGCGAGTTGTACACGCAGTAGCGCGCCTGCCCTTCGGCGAGGTTGTTGAGCGGGATGTAACGCTCGGCGGTGTCCATGTCGTAGAGGACGCTCATGCGCTGGGAGAACGTCCCGCGCCGGCTGTCCTGGCCGCTCAGGCGCACGGGCTTGCCGTCGAGCAGCAATGACCCGAACGCCAATGCCTCGGCGAACGACCAATCGTAAGGTCCGCCCGCCTCGAACACCTGCTGACGGCGGTCCAGCAGCGTGCGCTTGAGCTTGGGCAGCAGCTTGATCTCTTCCGGCGAATGCGACAGCGCGCGGGCCACTTTTTCGAGGGTTTGCGGCGTGATGGCGGTGTCCACCGGCGCGAACGAATACGGCGGCTGGAAAATCGCCGTCGAACCGGCAAAAGGTTTCTTGGAACCCGGCTTGGCCTGCCCGGACGCCTCGGCTTTCACCTCGGAAAGCGCCGTCTCGCAGGCATCCTCGTAGTCCTTGAGCATCGCGGCTGCGGTCTCGGCGGACACCCGGCCCGCCTCCGCCAGCGAATCGCGGTACAACGTGGCCACGCTAGGCTGCTTGTTGATTTTCGCGTACAGGTCGGGCTGGGTGTAGACCGGCTCGTCGCCCTCGTTGTGCCCGTAGCGGCGGTAGCAGTACATGTCGACGATGACATCGCGCCCAAACGTCTGCCGGAACTCCGTCGCCAGCGCGCCCACAAAACAGACCGCCTCCGGGTCATCGCCGTTGACGTGGAACACCGGAGCGTCCACCATCTTCGCAATGTCCGTGCAGTAGAGCGACGAACGCGAATCCGCCGGGAGCGTGGTGAAACCGATCTGGTTGTTGATGACGACGTGCAGCGTGCCGCCCGTGCTGTAGCCGGGCAGTTGGGACATGTTGAGCGTTTCCGCCACGATGCCTTGGCCGATCATCGCCGCGTCGCCGTGGATCAGCAGCGGCAACACTTTCTTGCGCTCAATGGTATCCTCCAGAATGCGCTGCCGGGCGCGCGTCTTACCTTCGAC
>CAXSED010000028.1:0-40756 GCA_964236475.1 uncultured Chthoniobacterales bacterium | reverse complement strand
GGTTGGTTGTACCGGTGCCGTTGAGCGTGGTGTTGCCGACGTAGCGCATGTCGTCACCGTTGCCTTGGCTGTTGAGGTTGAACGTGCCGTTGTTGGTCAACGTGCCCGTCAGGTAGGTCGTCGTGTTGTTGACCGCGTTGAGTGTCCCGTTGTTGACGACGTTAGTCAGGGAAGCTGTGTCGGTGTTCGTCACCGTGCCCGTGCCGCTGGTCGAAAGGGTGGTGTTGTTGACGTTGGGATTACCGGTGAGAATGACCTGCGAGCCGGTGAGGGCCTGGAAGCCGCCGGGGCCGGTGAAGCTGCCGCCGTTTTGTAGGACGAGCGTGCCGCCGTTGCTGGCCTCGGTGGTGGCACCAGCGCCGGTGGTGAAATCGCTGCCGTTGCCCCCGCCGGGTTGGAGAACGAGGGAGAGGCCGCTCTGGTTGGCGTTGACGGTGCCGTTGTTGGTAAAGGTGCTCTGGCCGATGCCCAGGTTGCCGTTGCCTGCAATGGTAGCCCCAGCGGCGATGGTGAGCCGGTCGCCCCCGCCGTTGTTGGCGAAGACGCGGTCGCCGCTGCCGTTGAGGTTGGTTGTACCGGTGCCGTTGAGCGTGGTGTTGCCGACGTAGCGCATGTCGTCGCCGTTGCCCTGGCTGTTGAGGTTGAACGTGCCGTTGTTGGTCAACGTGCCTGTCAGGTAGGTCGTCGTGTTGTTGACCGCGTTGAGTGTGCCAGCGTTGGTGACATTGCTGAGCGTGGCCGTGTCGGTCAGGACCACCGTGCCGCTGCCGGTGGTAGCCAAAGTCGCATTGTTGACATTGGCACCGCTGCCGATGTTGACGGTTGAGCCGGCCAGCGCTTGGAAGGTGCCGTTGTTAAAATTGCCGCCGCCTTGGAGGGTCAGGATGCCGCCGCCGGTGGCTTCGGTCACGCCAGTCGCGCCGTTGGTAAAGTCGCTGCCGTTGCCGCCGGCGGGCTGGAGGGTGAGGGTCAGGCCGTTCTGGTTGGCGTTGACGGTGCCGTTGTTGGTAAAGGTGCTCTGGCCGATGCCTAGGTTGCCGTTGCCCGCAATCGTGCTGCCTGCGGCAATAGTGAGCCGGTCGCCTCCGCCGTTCTGGGCGAAGATGCGGTCACTGCCGCCGTTCATGTTGAGCACGCCCGTGCCCGCCAAAGTCGTCGCGCCGATGTAGCGCACGTCGTCACCGTTGCCCTGGCTATTGAGGGTAAGGGTTCCGTTGTTGGTGAGCGTGCCCGTCAGGTAGGTCGTCGAGTTGTTGTCGGCGATCAGCGCGCCGCTGTTAGTGACGTTGCTGAGCGTGGCCGTGTCGGTGAGGTGCACCTGACCGGTGCCCACGGTGGTGAGCGTGGTGCTGACGACGTTGGCGCTGTTGCCGATGTTAACCGTCGAACCAGAGAGGGCCTGGAAGGTACCCCCGGTAAAAGTGCCGCCGCCGACGAGTTGGAGCACGCCGCCGTTGCTGGCTTGGGCGATGCCCGCCGCGCCGTTGGTAAAGTCGCTGCCGTTGCCACCGCCGGGCTGGAGAGCGAGAGTCTGACCGCTGATGTTCGCGTTGACGGTGCCGTTGTTGGTGAACGTGCTCTGGCCGATGCCCAGGTTGCCGTTGCCCGCAATCGTGGAGCCCGCGCCGATGGTGAGCCGGTCGCCCCCGCCGTTCTGAGCGTAAATGCGGTCGCTGCCGCCAGTCATATTGATCGTACCGGTGCCGGTGAGCGAAGCATTCGCGCCGATGTAATGCAGGTAAACGCCGTTGCCTTGGCTGTTGAAGTTGATCGTGCCGTTGTTGGTGATCGACTCGCTGCCCGCGAAAGAACTGGCGAGGTAGAAGTCCACGTTGTTGCCGATGTTAAGCGTGTCGCCTGCGTCCACCGTCAGGCGGCCCACGGTGTGGCCGTTGTTCATCGTGACGACGCTGTTCACGCCGGTCTTGCCGCCATCGATGTAAACATCCGCGTCGGAGCTGTCGGGGACCGTCATCGTCGGGTCCCAGCGGGTGTTGTCCTCCCAGGTGCCGGTCCCGCCGTCCCAAGTGTAGGCGGTCTGCGCGCGGGCCGGGGAAAGGGCAGCGGCAGTCAGGCAGGCGAAGCCGAGAGCTTGCAGGAGGAAGCGGCGGTTTTTGTTCGTTTTGAACGACTTGGAAAAGATGCGGGAGCGCATGGTTTTAAAAATATGGAGATACGTTGTGCAAGCCATGCTGAGGATTTTACTCGACCTCGCCAAGTATACTTAGGTATGTATGGCACGGGCGGATCAGCGTAAGTCCCGCTATTCCAGTAAATAAGACTCAAAAAAGAGATAAAAACAAAATTGGGTTATTTTTTAATTTCTGTTCCGGAAAGAATTTTGACCGTTTTCGGGCCGATTTTGCGCTGTTAACTATAGAGGATGAGAAATTCGTTCTTTTAAGGAGACTCGCCGATGGGAAGTTTTTCGAAATTGCGAAAAGATCCGCTGCTTGAATGCCTGAGTGAGTTGCATCGTTGGCAACCGCCGGGTAATTTCAAGGGTGCCTTGTGCGTGGCGTTACAGCGGATCATCCCGGCATCACACGTTTCATACAGCATCATCGACACGGTGCGCTGGACCACACGTGCCGCTGGCACCACGCTCACCAAGCCCAGACAACAGTTTCAGCGTTACGAGGCGCAGCTTAACGAATACGTGACGCGGCATCCATGCGTGAATCATTGGCTCGCGCATCCCGAGGAAAATCTGACGAGCATTTCCGATGTGGCGCCCACCCGGGAATACCGGCGCACGGGACTCTACAACGAGGTCTACCGTCCGCAGGGAGTCGAAGACCAGTTGGCGCTCAACCTGTCCGCTGGCACGCCCGGGCAATGGCATGTCATCGCGACGAGCCGGCACCGGCGCGGATTCGGCGCGGTGGACCGCGAGCGGCTGGCAATCCTGCGTCCACACCTGATCGAAGCGGTGGGCCGGGCGCGGTCTCTGGCGCGGCTGCACGCCAGCGAAAGCCGGGCACTGGCACAACTCGACCTCCTGGCCCCGGCGGCGATCACCCTGGCACCGGGCGGGGCGGGGAAGGGACTTTTTTTCAATCCCCGCGCGCAGGAAATCTTGGCGACTTGGTTCGAGTTCAAACCCTTGCAAACCGGCGACGCGCTGCCCGAAGCGCTGACGCGCTGGCTCTGCGAACAACGGCGGCCATCCTCGGGCGATGCGCTGCGCACGCCGCGTTTGCCGTTCGTGCGGCACTCGGGCGACGGTCGGCGGTTGGTGGTCAACTTTCTCGAAGGCATGGATAGACGCGACGATATGCTCGTGCTCGAAGAGCAAGGCGGCGAACCGAACGCGGCGGCGACGTTGCGGGCGGCTCTGGGGTTGTCGGAGCGGCAGGCGGAAGTCCTGCGGTGGATCGCGCAGGGCAAGAGCAACGCCGATATCGGCGAGATTCTGGGAATCAGTCTGCCCACGGTGAAGATGCACGTCACGCGGCTCTTCGAGACGCTGGGATGCGAGACGCGCACCGCAGCGGCGTGCATCGCGCTCGAAGCCACGGGACGAACCAAGCCAGGGCGCTGAGATTTGCCGCTTTGCCGTCCTCCAAACTACCGGGCCTATCCCGGCGCGCCCATCAACAGGCCGGGACGCTCGCGGTAAACTTTAAGAACGAGTTCCGCGAAGAGTGAATTCGACCAGGCAAACCAGGGCCGGGAGTAATCAGCCGGGTTGCTCGGGTTGATCCCCTCATGCATGAAGCCCGTGCCCGCGTGGGAAGCCTTGAGCCAGCGCAGGCATTGCAGGATTTCCTCGTCGTCGGTAGAAGTCAGGCCGCGCGTGGAAATACCGAGTGGCCAGACGAGTTTTTTCGGCGCGGTGTGCGGACTGCCGAGGCCTGCGATGACCGTACCCCGGTAGAAATAGGGGTTGTCGTCGCTGAGGCTGAAAGCGCGGGTGCGCCGGTAGATTTCGTCCGTCGATTTCCCGTGGTTCAAATAGGGAAGGGAGAGCAAGCTGGGCAGCCCGGTGTCATCCATGAAAACGCTATTGCCGTAACCATCGCACTCGTAAACGTAGATTTGTCCATGGACAGGGTGTTCACGCAGACCGTGCTTGTTGACGGCAGCTTCGACCTCGTCGGCCAGAGCATTGCATTCGAGGGCCAGCGAGGAGTCCGCGCCGCCACCGGAGGTGGCAGTCAGGAGTTCCGCGAGCTGGCGGAGGGAAGCTTCGGCGAGAAGGTTCTCAGGAATATTAAAGAGGTAAAGCGAGGCGTCGTCGCTGTTGCGGAAGACGGAGCAAATCATTCCGGTAGGCCGGATTGGCAGACCCCAGCCGCCGCCAGCGACGGTGTCGCTCTGCTGGGCTGTCTTCCGTTGAAAGGAGTAGTTGCCGGGGGAGCCATCTTGGCGCTGCTGGTCACGCATGGTGGCGAGCACGAGGCGCATCGCGTCGCGCCAGGAGGCGTCAAAAGGCGAGTTGTCGCCGGTGACCTTCCAATATTGATGGGCCAGGCGGATGGGGTAGCAAAGAGAATCGAGTTCCCATTTGCGTTCGTGGACGCCGGGACGCATAGCGGTCAGATCGCTTTTCCAAGGGCCGACCTTGGCAGGGTCCTTGTAGAAGGCATTCGCGTAGGGATCGAGCGCGATGCAGCGAGTTTGTCGGCGGATGAGGCCCGAGATCATCGCTGCGAGCGGCAGGTCATGACGAGAACAGAGCGGCAGGTAAGGATTGACCTGCGCGGAAGAATCGCGCAGCCACATGGCATCAATATCCCCGGTGATGACGTAGGTGTCGGGAACGCCGTCGTTGCGCTCTGCCGGGGTGAAATCGACCGTCGTGTCGAGCGTGTTGGGAAAGCAGTTGGAGAAAAGCCAGGCCAGTTCAGGGTCATCAATGTGAGCGACGACTTCGGCGAGCATCGTTTCAACTGCCTCGCTATAAAAACGGCGTTCAGCAGGCGCGGGGCGGCGAGAAAGAAAATCGGCGGGGGTAGGGGCAGGCATGGGGGAAGGGGAACTCTGCGTAAAATCGCGGCCTCGGCAAGAGAGAAACTTTCGTCGTTTGAGGTGGGATCGGGCCGGGGAGGATCAAAGCAAGTGCGCCGTCAAGCCACACGCGTTTGCAAGATTACGATGGAGGAACGTGCCTTTAATTGAAGTGGTCTCCCGGGGGAAAGCGCGTGGAGACGACACGTTTTAAGCAGCCGCGTTTTGGAGCAAAGCGATTTGAAAGCGGACGTTGGTAAGCTTCACACACTTTATCCACACCTTCACTTTTGTAAGAGCCGCTTCTATATATCAGAGACTTCTCATCAGGAAGTGGAGGCGAGGGGAGTCGAACCCCTGTCCTCATGGCTGTCTGCCTGAACATCTACATGCTTAGCCGGTGGTAGGTTTTAGGAGGTGCGATTGGCGCCGACACGTTACACATCCCCGAGCGACCACGAAATATTGTTTCACCCTTGGCGCGGTCACTCCGCCTGGAGGCTAGCCCACTGTCATCGTCTCTGGCCCTAGCGGGCGTCGAACCAGAAACGCTCACGGGCAATTAAGCCGCGAGTGCGAGATCTTGACGATCTGCGTTTGTTTTTTTGTCTCGGTATTTTAACGAGGCCAACGAGACATCCTCGGCATGCCGCCCAAGCTTCTGACCACAAGTCGAAACCAGTGCGCCCCCGTGTTTTCCTTAACGGACTTTCAATCTAACCGTTGCGCGGATCGTCTGCAAGGGCGATTTCTTCCAGTCAGGCCCTTGTTAGTCCCATCGGTCTGTACCCATGCGCCTCTCTAAGAAAACTGAATATGCCCTGCGTGCGCTCTTTGCCATTGCCCGGGCGGCCAATGGCCAGGAAACCGCTTCTTGGCGCATCGAGCAACTTTCCCGGCAGGAAAACATCCCGATCAAGTTCCTCGAACAAATCCTTCTGAGCCTGCGGAACGCGGGGTTGCTCGCCAGCAAGCGCGGGGTCGGTGGCGGTTACCGCATGGCGCGCCGACCCGACGAAATTTCGGTGGGCGAGGTGATCCGTGCTCTCGACGGTCCGTTCACCCCGCTGCCTTGCGCCTCCGCCACGGCGCGCCGCGAGCGATGCAGTTGCCCGGACGAACGCACCTGCCCGTTGCGTGTCTTGATGACCCAGGTGCAGTCACAGATGGAATCTTTGCTGGATGGCCGTACAATCCAGGACGTTTTGCGTCAGGTGCCTGCGCCGAGCGCCTTGAGTTTCGAGATTTGATCTAATGTAATGCCTGAACAACCGTCCGTCGCCGACTCCCCCGTCACCGTAGCCAAATCTTCCGCCGAAGCCCTGCCCATGCGGCAGCGTGCCACTGCCGCCGAAACCCGGCTGACCACCGCCGAGTGGGGACTGCTTTCCGTGCTGACGCTGATGCAGTTCAGCGTCACGCTCGATTTCATCATCATCGCGCCGCTCGGCCCGCAGTTGATGCGGGTTTTTGGGATCAATACCGAGCAGTTTGGCTACACCGTGGCAGCCTACGCTTTCGGCGCGGGCGTCTCTGCGTTTGCGGCGGCTTTTTACATGGACCGTTTCGACCGCAAGCGCGCGTTGCTCGTGCTGTTTAGCGGGTTCACGCTCGGCACGCTTTGCTGCGCGTTCGCGCCCGGGTATCATGCCATGCTGGCGGCGCGGTTCTTCACCGGGGTTTTTGGTGGGGTTTGCGGCGGGGTGGTGCTGGCCATCGTGGGCGACGCCATCCCGGAGGTGCGCCGAGCCACGGCGGTAGGCGCGATCATGTCCGCCTTCGGGTTGGCGAGCGCGCTGGGCGTGCCGGCCGGTCTCTGGATGGCCGAACGCGGCTGGCACTGGCCGTTCCTGATCTTGGCCATGCTGTGCGCGGTGATCGTCCCGTTTGCCATCTGGCTCCTGCCGCGTTCGGACAGCCACCTGCGTGCGCCGCGCACGGAATCCGCCTGGACGCGCATGTGGGCGGTGCTGGCCAATGGCAGGCATTTGCGAGCGTTTAGCTTGATGGCCGGGTTGACGACCGCCGGGTTCATGGTCGTGCCATTTATCAGCACGTTCATGGTGCGCAACGTGGGACTGACGGAATCCCAACTCAAATACAACTTCCTGTGCGGAGGCTTGTTCACTTTGTTTTCGATGAACCTCGTTGGCCGTCTCGCGGATATTTACGGACGCATGAAGCTCTTTACGATCATGGCGATCCTATCGTCGGGGGCCGTCTTGTGGCTGACCCATCTGACCACTGCACCGCTGCTGGTGGCCATCGGGGTGACCACGGTTTTCATGGTCACAATGACGGGGCGTTTCGTGCCGGGGATCGCGATGATCACCGGCAGCGTAGAAGCCCGGCACCGGGGCGGATTCATGAGTCTGAATTCCTGCGTGCAGTCGGTGTTCTCCGGAGTTGGCACGAGCCTCGGCGGACTGCTGATCGTGGACGTGGCGCACCAGCCGTTGCGGAACTATGGTCTCATCGGCTGGATTGCCGCCGGGCTGGCCATCGGGTGCATCGGGCTGGCTTCTCGTCTGCGGCGACCGGTGGCGGCGACGGGCCCGGTGGCGGTCGAGATGTAAAAGGTCGGATTAGTTCGCAGGTGTTGCATAAATTTCGCGGAAGAATGGCCATTTATTGCAAATAAATTGCAATAAATGCCTCGCTTGCGGTTTCGATTTGAACGTGCGGGCGGCCCGACTTACGATGCGGGTCCCCATTTCCCTGCTTTATGTCCGAACACGCCGACGAAAAGAACGCCGCCGAAGACCCCGCCGCTGCCGCTGGCCCCAGCCACGCCGAGGGCAAGCCGATGACGGAGTTGGAGCGTATCCGCCACTCTGCTGCACATATCCTGGCCACGGCGATCCTGCGCATTTGGCCGGAGGCGCAGTTCGCCGCCGGTCCGCCGGTGGAGAATGGTTTTTATTACGATGTGGAGTTGCCGCACCGCATTTCGCCCGCCGACTTCGAGCGCATCGAGGCCGAGATGAAAAAGGAGACCAAGGCGAACAACGTGTTTCAGCGGGTGGAGGTTTCGAGGGATGAAGCGTTGGCGTTGGCGGAAAAGGGCGCGCTGGCGAGCCTGGGTGAGAGGGAAGGAAGCCCGAGCAAGTTCAAGCTGGATATTGTTCAGAATATCCCCGCCGACGAGAAGATCACTCTTTATAAGAACGGCGATTTCACGGACCTCTGCGCAGGGCCGCATGTCGGGCGGACGGGCAATGTGGGGGCGTTCAAGCTCACGCACGTCAGCAGCACTTATTATAAGAACGACGAGAAGAATCCGCAGCTCCAGCGGATTTACGGCACGGCGTTCAAGAACCGGACGCAGTTGGACGAATACTTCGCCATGCTGGAGGAGTCGAAGAAGCGCGACCACCGCAAGCTAGGCAAGGAACTCGAATTATTCACCTTTGACGAAGATGTCGGTCCGGGGCTACCGCTGTGGCTGCCGCGCGGCACGGCGATCATCGAGGAACTGGAAAAGCTCGCCAAGGAAACGGAGTTTGCCGCCGGTTACGAGCGCGTGCGGACACCGCACTTGGCACGGGAGAACATGTATTTGACGAGTGGGCATTTGCCCTACTATGCGGAAAGCATGTTCCCGCCGATGGAATTGACCGTGGAGGGGAATGCTAACTCCACAATTGTTAGCCACAGAAGCGGGCGTGAACAATTTGTAGAAGATACATTCCGTGCAATTAAGAACAATTCTAACACCCTCGAGCAGGTCAAAAATATGATGGTGTCAGGTGAAGAGTTCGAGAAGACGGCAGATTTCCTTTGGGATTCTATCCCATCAGATTCCAGGCTTGATCTCGAGGAAACTGTGCGTCGTAACTTCGCTTTAGGTTTAATGTTGCGTGACTCTGAGGGACCTAGTGACCGCTACTATCTCAAGGCAATGAACTGCCCGCATCACCATAAGCTCTTTGGGGCGGTGCCACGCTCTTATCGGGATTTGCCTTTGCGGTTGGCGGAGTACGGGACCTGTTATCGGTATGAGCAATCGGGCGAGTTGCAGGGGCTGATGCGCGTGCGGGCCATGCAGATGAACGATGCACATATTTATTGCACCGAGTCGCAGTTCGAGAGCGAGTTCAATGCGGTGAATCAGATGTATCTGAACTATTTTAAGCTGTTCGGGTTCTCGAAGTACCAGATGCGGTTTTCCACGCACGATCCGGCGAAGTTAGGAGAGAAGTTTGTCGATAACCCAGAGTTGTGGAAGAAGACCGAGGATATGGTTCGGGACGTGTTGATCAAAAGCGGAATCAATTATGTCGAGGTGCCGAACGAAGCGGCGTTCTATGGGCCGAAGATCGACGTGCAGGTGTGGAGCGCCATCGGCAAGGAATTTACCATTGCGACCAACCAGGTAGATTTTGCCGTGCCCGCTAGATTCGGGTTGAAGTACAAGACCCGGGAAAACACGGAGGAAACCCCGCTTTGTATCCACCGCGCCCCGCTCGGGACGCACGAGCGGTTCATCGGGTTTTTGATCGAGCATTACGCGGGGAATTTTCCGCTGTGGATGTCGCCCGAACAGGTGCGCGTGCTGCCGATTGGCGACGAGGAACCACTCGTGGAGTATGCCAAGGGCGTGGTGGCGGAATTACGGGCGCAGGGAGTGCGGGCGACGCTGGACGCCGGGACCGATCCCATCAAGGCCAAGATCGCCAGCGCCGAGCAGATGAAGGTTCACACGATGCTCGTGATCGGGCACCGTGACCTGGAAGCGGGGAACGTGAGCGTGCGCGTCCACGGCAAGGGCAACCTCGGTGCGAAGCCGCGGGCGGAAGTGATCGTGGACCTGTTGGCGTCCATCAAGGAACGGCGGGCGAACTGATCCCAGTCCAGCGGTTACTTCCAGCCGCCGAGGCGGGTCAACTTCATCTTCTCGTAATCGCTGATGACCTGGCGGGGCAGGACACCGGGCGCGGAAGCCTCGGTGCAATGCGCGATGAGGAATTCGTCCACCTGGATCGCCCAACCCGTGTAGTACGCGCCCGTTTGCCAGCGGCCCCGAGCGTCGGGTTTGGCGGGCGGCAACAGCGGCATGGGTTCGCCTGGAGCCAGGCCGACCGGCGGACCCACCAACCAGACGTGTCCGCCGCCGCGCAAGGTGCACTCGATGGCGTCAAACAGGGGCCGTAACGGGTCCGGCGATTTCAGGCGCGCCATGACCAGATCGAAACGATGGACGGCGTGGTCGGACACGGGCGGCACCGAGAGCAGCGGAGCCGTTCCCCGGTAGTACCACTGCATGCTGATCGCGCATTCCCAGCGGTTGACGATCACGAGGTCGTCGGGCTGGACCCCGGCGTTCACCCTGGCCGCGACGAGGTCCATGTTCGTGCTGCGGACCTTGAGGACTTGCACGCTCTGTTGGTAGGTCAGCAGGCCGAAGCAAAAGACCAGCAGCAGCCGGGCGATCCGGGGAGCCGTTTCGCCGAGTTGACCGAGCACGACATCCACACAGACGGCGGCCAAGGTCAGGTAGGCGATGTAATACCACGGCTCGGTGACGTAGCCGACCAGACGCAGGAAGACGCCGTAGGTCACGGTAGCCACCGCCAGAGTCATTGCCGCCGCGACCTGCCGCTGTGCCACGGCGCGCGTCGGCAGAGCAGGGGAGCGACGGGCGTGGAGCAACCGCCAGGCGGCCAAGCCCAACGCGCCGAAAACCAGCGCGGGCCACAGCCAGACGCCCGCCGGGTCCGGCGCGCCGGTCACTTCGGATAGGCGTTTCCAGAGCCAGGCTGCCGTCACCGGAAATTTGAAGAGAACGTTCCATTGGCCAGCGCGGCGAAGCGCCGGTAAATAAGGCAACAGGGACAGGGCGGCGGGCACGCCGGTCGCCAAAGTCATCGCGGCCACCCGCCAACGCCGTCCCCAACAGGCGACCAGCGCGCCGCCCACGGCACTCGCCAGGAGCAACCCGGCATTGTGGTAGAGAGCCTGGACGCTCAGGACCCCAGCCAGCATCGCCAGCAGCGCGCGCCGCCATTCGACCCGTTCCGCCAAGGCGACCCGCCAGACCGCCGCCGCCGCCAGCACCGCCAGCGCGCAGCCCAGGCCGTAGGCGCGCATGGAATCTCCGTAGCGCACCATCAGCGGGTTGAGTCCCAGGAGAGCGAGCGTCAAAAGCGGCGCACGCACGCCCAGAGAGCGGACGCCCAGCCAGCACGCGCCCAGCACGCCGAGGCCGACGAGGAATCCCAGCGTGCGCAATGAGGCGTCGTCCGCCGTGAACAGGCCGCTCCACGCGCGGACGAGCAAATGGAACAGGATCGGAAACGAATCGAATTCCATGTAGCTCCACGCTTTTGCCAGCGTGGGCATGGTTGCCACCTGGACGGAGGTGGCCTCGTCGCGCCAGATGCCGCCTGCCATGCCTTTTTGCTGCCAATGCAGGGCCAAGCTGGCCAAGAGCAGAAGGATGCCGGTGATGATTTCCAGAGGGCCGAGGAAACGTAACCAGCGATGGCGGCGCTCTTTCGCAAGATGATTCGGGAGGACGGAGTTCCTGCACCCCTCCGGGGTGCTGACTTCTCGCCCGGCGACCGGGGGTGAGGACCCCCGGCTAATATCCTGCACCCCTCCGGGGTGGGCAGCGTGAGAACCGGGTGGGAAAGGGGTCGCAGCGGAGAGCACGGCTTGAAAGAGACGCAGGCGGCGTGCCACCTAGACAGAGGACGGATTCTTTGGCACAAGTCGGTGGAAATACGGAATTTCGGCTTGCGCGGGGGGACTCGGTCGGGTACATCTGTTCCAAATCCCGAGCGGGAAAACGGCCTTGGCCGGTGTCCACCGCCCGGGTTTTAGGGCAGACCAATGGTTCGGCGTTTCGGACCGCTGCCCGCCGTCAGTTTGGACAATTTACCGACATGCAGTAGCCATTCCTCGCCAAGACAAGGGTTTCCGGGGAGTGGCGAGAATCCCGAATGGCTTTTCAACCTCAGAATCGTATCAACGTCAATGGCCGCATCCGCGCACGCGAAGTGCGTGTCATCATCGCGGCCAGCAAGGAACAGCTTGGCATCATGCGCACGTCCGACGCGCTGCGCCGGGCCAACCAGATGGGCATGGATCTCGTGGAGATCGCGCCCACGGCGAATCCGCCGGTCTGCCAAATCGTCGATTTCGGCAAGTACCGCTACGAATTGGCCAAGCAGGAGAAGGAACGCAAGCACAGCGTCGCCAAGCTCAAAGAGGTCAAGTTTCGCGTCAACATCGACGAGCACGACTACATGACCAAGGTGCGCCGGGCCGAGGAGTTCCTCGACAAGGGCAGCAAGGTCAAGGTGCAACTCCAGTTTCGCGGGCGCGAGATGGCCCACAAGGAGCTGGGCGATCAGCTCATGGTGCGGGTCAAGAAGGACCTCGACAGCATGAGCGTGGTGGAAATGGAGCCGAAGCACGCAGGGCGCAGCATCAACATGACGCTCTCGCCGTTGCCGCCCACACGCCGAAAACGGCGTTTCAAGCCGATGGACGAGGAAGAAGCCGCTGCCGTGGACGCCGCCTCGGAAGCCGAGGAGCACGAAGAGGGGCACGACGATGCCCATGATGAGACGGAAGATTGAGCGGTGGTAGTCCTTGAACCGCCCGCCCGGTGCCGAGTCACGCGCAACGGACGGGGGAGGAACGAATCATTGATAACGGTATGACCTCAGAATCCTCTCCCTCCACCAGCCAGCCGGATGTTGTCGCCTTGGAGGGGGAGATCGACCTGCACGAGTCGCCGCAGGTGATGGAGCGGCTGAATCCGCTCATCGCCAAGCAGTCGCCGCGTATCCATCTAGACTTGAGCAGGGTGAGTTACATCGACAGTTCGGGGCTAGCGACGTTTATCGACGCGATGCAGCGCATCCAGGCCTACGGCGGGGAGTTTGCGCTGGTGGCCATGCGCGAGAGCGTGCACAAAATCTTCGAGATTTCGCGGCTGGATCAGGTTTTCAAAATATACCCGGGCGGCGAACGCGGACTCGCGGTGCCAGCGTGAGTTCTTGGCGTCAGGTTACGGGCTGTCGTTTAAGCGACCGGAGGATGTGTCCCACCGTCAGAAAAAGCGATAAACCCAGCGTCGCGCCGACGGTGTCGATCAACACGTCTTCGACGCTCGCGCCACGGCTGGGCACGAAGGATTGGTGAAACTCATCGCTCGCCGCAAAACAGGCCGCCAGCGCGACGGCAAACAGGGAGCGGTGCCACCAGGGCCGAACGGCAGTTCCAGGGGAGGCTAACGCCCACCAGAATAGGATGCAGAGCACCGCGTATTCACAAAGATGCGCGGTCTTGCGAATCAGAAAGTGGATTTCGTCGATTTGCTGGTCAGAAAGGGAACCGTGAAAGAGCCAACGCAGGAATGGTTCGATGAAGTGCGAAGTGTGGGCGGCGGAAAGCCGGTCGGTCGAGCCGATGAAGATCAGCACCATCCAGACGACGGGCAGCAGCCAGCGGAAAGCAGCGGATGAGAAAAGGCGCATAAGCAAAGGGGCAAGGTATTGATGCGCTCGAGGTCCAGCGCAAGCGGAAACGTGCTTTCGCCTGAAATCGGAGTGCGGCGGGGCGTTGATGCTTTGCTTGGTGAAAAGCGATGGGTTCCCGCGTGACAAGACGGATCAACCGTTGCAAATTCGCTTAGTTGGACCCCTTGCAAGCATGGTGCCCCGGAGCGGGTTTGCCCGTTTGCCGTCATCTTTTATCCCCTGCATCTTCTCCCCATGACGCCCCTCGCACTCAACGATCTCGCGCAAAAGAGCCTCGCCATCATCATGGGCGGCGGCGCGGGCAGCCGGCTGTACCCTTTGACGAAGGACCGCGCGAAACCCGCCGTGCCGCTCGGGGGCAAATACCGGCTGGTGGACATCCCGATCTCGAACTGCTTGAACAGCAGCCTGCGCCAGATTTACGTGCTCACGCAGTTCAACACGACGAGCCTGCACCGACACATCTATGCGACGTACCGGTTCGATCATTTCTCGCTCAACCGGGATTTCGTCGAGATTCTGGCGGCGCAGCAGACGCAGGATAATCCGAACTGGTATCAGGGGACGGCAGATGCCGTGCGCCAGAACCTGCGGTATTTCCTGGAGCATTCCGCCGAGTATTTCGTGATCCTGAGCGGCGATCAGCTCTACCACATGGATTACCGGCAGTTGCTCAAGCAGCACGTTGATTCCGGGGCGGAAATCACGTTGGGAACCGTGCCGGTCAACCGTGCGGCGGCCACGGAGTTCGGCATCATGCACAGTGACAGCGCACGGCGAATCATCCGGTTTCAAGAGAAGCCGAAGGACCCTGCCGTGCTCGACGAACTGACCATCCCACCCGCGTTGCTGGCGGACTTGGGACGACGTGAAGATGAAGAATTATATCAGGCGAGCATGGGCATTTACGTGTTCAATCGGCAGGTGCTTATCGACACGTTGGCCAACGACAAGGAAGCGGATTTCGGCAAGCACATCATTCCGGCGGCCATTAATAAGTACAAAGTCCACGCCTATATTTTCCAGGGGTATTGGGAGGACATCGGCACGATCCGCGCTTTTTTCGACGCGAACCTCGCGCTGACCGACATCATCCCGCCTTACAGCTTTTTCGACCGTGAAGCGCCAATTTATACCCGAGCCCGGTTCTTGCCCGCGAGCAAGATCAACGGGGTGAGCATCCGCAACGCGGTGATTTCGGACGGCTGTATCTTGACCGACGCGCGGCTGGAACGTTGCGTGGTAGGAATTCGGAGTGTGATCAACAGCGGGGCGGAACTGCGCGACGTGGTGCTGATGGGCGCGGATTATTACGAGGGCGACCCGCGCGCTGCCATGCTGACGTTGCCGCCGAACGCGCCGCCCATCGGGATCGGGCGTAATTGTGTCATCAAGCGGGCGATCATTGACAAAAATGCCCGCATCGGTGACGGCGTGGTCATCACACCGGACGGCAAACCGGACAACTACGACAGCGAAAATTTCTATATCCGCGATGGCGTGGTGGTCATTCCGAAGAACGCGGTACTACCCAGTGGAAGCTGGGTCTGACGTGTCTTCGGCACCTCGATAGCTCAATCCAAACGCAATGCGTGGAGCGTGGCTTCGTTGATGCGTCCTGTAGCAGGAAGACCTTGATCGACCTGGAATCGGCGGATCGCTTCCTTGGTGGCAGGGCTGTACATGGAATCTGGCTTGCCAGCAAAGTAACCACGCCGGGCCAGTTCGTTTTGCACCGCTTCCACGAGCGAGTCGGGACCCGGGGTATTGGTCCCGGTAGAATTGTCCGGCGAGGGAGACGGATTCTGCGGGCCGACCGCAGGCGCCTCCGGCAGCGACTGGCCGGAGGCAGGCGGGTTGGCGTTCGACGCATCCTGTTCCGGGGCAACGTAGGTGTAATAATTGTTGGGAGTGCTCGCAAAATCCGGGGTGCCAAGATCAGCGACGCTGTTATCTGTGGTCAGCCCGGAATAATCTGCCGTGCCAACGCCGTATCCATCGTTGCCATACCCGCCGTACCCGTAGTTGTTATACAAATAAGGGTAATACACGCCGTAGGGAAAGTTGTTGTAGTAGTAACGGCGATTCCGGGAACCGTTGTTGCCGTTCTGCCCGTAACCGTAGGCTCCGGGATACAAGTGATTGCCCGGACGCGTGCTGTACACCGGATCGCTACGCCGGTAATTCGTCGCGTAGCCGCCGTAGCGGGAGAAGCCGCTCGCGCCGACCGCGCGCGCGTCGCTCGGGTCAGTCCAAGCGTTATTCACACGTGAAACTGGCAGTGTATTTTGGCTCGTTCCCGCCAGTGTGGTTCCGTTGCGCATTACGCTGCCGCTGGCCGAAAATCCCTGGCTTACCGAAGCGCGGTTTCCACCCACTGCCAACCCGGAACCACGATAACCCGACGCGTTGGCGAGGCGGCTTTGCCCCGCGTGAAAGCTGTTAGTTATGCCCGTTGAAGGTCTGACTCCACCGGTAGTAGTCCCGCCGGTATGGACCGCCGCTGCTGGCGCCGCCGCATGAGCACCACCCCCTGCCGCCACGCCCGTGGCACCCACGGTGGCCCCACCTCCAGGCGCAGCCACTACTGGCAAACCAATCAACAAACCTCCTACAATCAACACCAACGGTTGAACCCAGCGCTGTGAGGTTTTCATAACAACTTCACTATACCACGGATGTGCGCTCTACGCCAGACGCCTGCAACCTCAACCGAGCGGGTGGGGGGACGCCGTCAGCAACTCCGGCGGGTCAAGCGGCATCGTCAGGCACAGGCTCTGGGTGGGCAACACGTTACGCCAACTGGAGATGAGCCGTTGGTATGCCTCGCCCACCGGGCGGATGCGGCGGTCCAGATCGAACAGTCCCATCGGGTTGAGCGTGCCGTGCTGCTCGCGCAGTTGCGTGTTCCAGTCGATCTGGTCGGTCAGCGAATACCAGGTAAATCCCACGATGGGAATGCCATCGTTGCGCAGGCGCAGCACGTTGGCCCATTCCTTCCAGAGCCAGTCCACGGCGTCGTTGCGATCTTCGCCTTCTCCCTGCCAGCAGTTCGTTTCCGTGTGCATGATCGGCAGCAGGTAACGCGCGTGGTATTGCCGGGTGATCTCGCTGTAGCCGAACACCTCGCCCGCGTGATGCACCCCGCCGTCCGACGTGACGCGGTGCTCGTTGGTCGCATAATAATCGTTGCCCATGATGCAATGCCGCCGCAGGTCGTTCTCCAGGAAGAAGTGGTACTCCTCGCGGGTCAGCCCGTTGTCGGTGAGGAACTCGTACATCTCGCTGTCCACGCGCCGTCCGTAATTCAGGTCGAGCGAGAGAAACCGCTCCGAGTTGTGGATTTCCGCGTGCTTGATGGCATGCGGTTCCTCGGCGTGGAAATATTCGCTGGATTCGCTCTGGATGAACAGCGCGCCCGGCTTTTCCGCCAAGATGGCGTGCATCGCCATCAGGTTAGCCTGGACGATGTGCTTGAGCGCGGTGACGAAGCTGCGGTCGTCCGCGAGTTGTTCGTTCCACCAGCCGAACCGGGCCGAGAACTGCGCGCAGACGTACATCTCGTTGACCGGCGTGTAGAGCTGCACCCAGGGGAAACGCCGGGCGAATGCCCCCGCGTACTCGGCGAACAGCCGGGGGAAATCGGGGTTCTGGAAATTGCCGATCCAGTCCGGCACGCCGAAGTGACACAGGTCCACGATGGGGGTGATTTGCCGCTGGCGCAGGTCGAGGAGGGTTTCATCGGCAAAACTCCAGTCATACTGGCCCGGCCCGACGTGGCAGCGGTAGAGCGGCGGTCCGAAGCGCAGAAACCGGATGCCCAATGCTTCCACGCACTCGAAGTCCTTGCGCCAATGGCGGTAATGGCCGCACAATTCCATTTCATCCACCCGGGTCCGGCCATGATGAATGGTCGGGTTGCTGTTTTCTATCCCGGTGGCAAAAAGGAAGGTCGAAGCGGTCATGTGATGGCAATTTAGCGAAGAGAAAGTAGTCGAAATCCTTGAACAATCCCCCACAAAAACTGTCTTAATTTAATACAGATTTTCTATGCAACCCGATAAATTTACCACCCTTACTCAGCAGGCTTTCCAAGCCGCACAATCCGACGCCACGGAAAAGGGACATTCCGAGCTTGCCAACGAACATTTCCTGCGTGCGTTTCTCGACCAGACCGACGGCGTGACGCGCCCGCTGCTCGAAAAGGTCGGCGTTTCCACGCCCAAGTTGGGCGAACAACTCGACGCCGAATTGACCCGCCGCCCGAAGATCGTCAGCGGCAGCGGCCAGTTGACCTTGTCGCGCGGTTTGCGCCAGACGATGGACGATGCCAACGGCGAGATGATCGCGCTCAAGGACGAGTTCCTGAGCGCCGAGCATTACCTCCTCGCCCTGACCAAATCCAGCGACCCGGCGGCGCGTTTGCTCAAGGATGCGCAGGTGACGCGCGACCGGCTGATGACGGCCCTCCAACAGGTGCGCGGCAACCAGCGCGTGACCGACCAGAATCCAGAGGGCAAATACCAGACGCTTGAAAAGTACGGACAGGACCTGACCGAAAAGGCTCGCAAGGGCAAGATCGACCCGGTGATTGGCCGCGACGACGAAATTCGGCGCGTCATGCAGGTGCTGTTGCGGCGGACCAAGAATAACCCCGTGCTCATCGGCGACCCGGGCGTCGGCAAGACGGCCATCGTCGAGGGCCTGGCCCGGCGCATCATCGCGGGCGACGTGCCCGAATCGCTCAAGAGCAAACGCATCATCGCCATGGACATCGGCTCGATGATCGCCGGGGCGAAGTTTCGCGGCGAGTTCGAGGACCGGCTCAAGGCATTCCTCAAGGAAGTGACCGCTAGCGACGGCGAGATCATCCTGTTTATCGACGAACTGCACACCATCGTCGGCGCGGGCGCGGCGGAGGGTTCGGTCGATGCGTCCAACCTGCTCAAGCCACAGTTGGCGCGCGGCGAACTGCGGACCATCGGCGCGACGACCCTGGACGAGTACCGCAAGTACATCGAAAAGGATGCGGCGCTGGAACGGCGTTTCCAGCCGGTCGTCGTGGACGAACCGAGCGTGGAGGACACCATCGCCATCCTGCGCGGTTTGAAGGAGCGGTACGAGGTTCACCATGGCATCCGTATCCTCGATGCGGCCTTAGTGGCGGCAGCGCAGTTGTCGAACCGTTACCTGACGGAGCGTTTCCTGCCGGACAAGGCCGTCGATCTGATGGACGAAGCCGCCTCGCGGTTGAAGATCGAGCTGGATTCCAAGCCGACGGAAATCGACCAGTTGGACCGCCAGATCATGCAGGGCGAAATGGAACGGCAGGCGTTGAAAAAAGAGAAGGACGCCGCGAGCCACGAGCGGGTGGAAAAATTGGACAAGGAACTTGCCGATTTGAAGGAACAGAGCGCGCGGCTGACGGCGCAGTTTCAGGCGGAAAAAGCCGAGATCGACAAGGCGCAAACCATCCAGCGCCAGATCGACACGGCGCGCACCGAACTCGAAGGGGCGCAACGGCGCGGCGAGTTGACCAAGGCGAGCGAGCTCCAGTATGGGCGGCTGCCGGAACTCCAGCGGCAACTGGACGCGCACAACGCCAAACTGGTCGAGGTGCAGGGCGACGGCTCGCGGATGCTCCAGGAAGAAGTGACGCCGGACGACATCGCGGAAGTGGTCAGCTCGTGGACGCGCATCCCGGTGTCGCGGATGAAGGAAGGCGAGCGGGAAAAACTCGTGAAGATGGAGGATCGGCTCGGGGACCGGGTGATCGGACAACGGGAAGCGATTGAGGCGGTGTCGAACGCCGTGCGGCGGTCGCGTGCCGGGTTGCAGGACCCGAACCGCCCGGTGGGATCGTTCATGTTCCTGGGGCCGACGGGCGTGGGCAAAACCGAGTTGAGCCGCGCGCTGGCGGAGTTTTTGTTCGACGACGAGAGCAACCTCGTGCGGCTAGACATGAGCGAATACATGGAGAAACACTCGGTCTCACGGCTGGTCGGCGCGCCTCCGGGTTACATCGGCTACGACGAGGGCGGGCAGCTTTCCGAAGCCGTGCGGCGGCATCCGTATTCGGTCGTGCTCTTTGACGAAGTGGAGAAGGCGCACCCGGACGTATTCAACATCCTGCTGCAAGTGCTCGACGACGGGCGCATCACCGACGGTCAGGGCCGCACGGTGGATTTCAAGAACACGGTCATCATCATGACGAGCAACCTGGGCAGCCAGTTCATCCTGGCCCCCGAGTTGTCACCGACCGAGCGAGAAAAGCGCGTGCTGGAATCTTTGCGCGGGCATTTCCGCCCGGAGTTTTTGAACCGCATCGACGAAATCGTGATCTTCGACCGGCTGACGGATGCCGACCTGAAGCAGATCGTCACCATTCAGCTGGGCAGTCTCATGAAGCGGCTGGACGCGCGGAAGATGACGCTCTCGCTGAGCGACGACGCCAAGGAATTGCTGGCCAAGGACGGGTACGATCCGGTGTACGGGGCGCGCCCGCTCAAGCGAACGATCCAGCGGCAGATTCTCGACCCGTTGAGCCTGGAGATTTTGGAAGGCCGCTTCAAGGAAGGTAGTCATATCGTTGCCGACGTACGCGACGGGGGACTGCTCTTTCACGAAGAAGAGCCGATTCTGGTCGGCAAGTAACCTTGCGGTTCTGGCATAAAAGGGCGTCGTGGAAACACGATGCCCTTTTTCGTCGGTTGTCCGGGGTGGGAGGCCGGTCTATGGATCGAACATGAAACGTCCCGGCGACTCCCTCTTCCGAAACCTGCCCCTAGAACCCACCGCCGAGCGGCCCGCGCGCGTGGTGGAACTCAAGGGCATCATCTTTCAGAGTGACACCACCAGCGTCAACGGCGCGATTCTGATCCGGCCCATCGAGGCGTTCGACCGCTGGCAGGCGGGATTGTCCCGTGCGTCGGGTGACGCGCCGCTGGCGATGCACGCTGGCCTGCATGTGGGGTTGGAGGACGGGCGCGAGTTCGTGGCGGAACAGTTGGTGGGGTCGCTGTTCGAGGATTTCAAGGACGGTCTGAACTGGACGCCCGTCGAAAAGTTTCATGGCCGCGAAGGCTCGGGCTGGGACGTGACGGTGCCTGCCACCTGTTTCCGGGCGGTGGACGAGGCGGTGGTCGGGCGCGTGGTTGATTATTTGAACACGATTCAGGGCCGACCGTTTTTCGGAGAGGATTGCATCAAGTTTATCGAACGGGCGTTCGGCGGGCAGCGGTTGTTCGGCGACAGCCCGACGGGCATGGCGTTTGGAATCGGTTTGCGGGTGGCTGACCCGGCGCTGCCACTGCTGCGGCCCGACGTCAAGCTGGAGCCGCGCGCTGCCTATTTGCTCCGGGCGGAAACAGTGCGATCCCTGCCCGACCCGCTGGCGGACCACGACGCACCGAACGCGCGCTTGTGGCTGGGGCGGATCGTCGTGTGGTCCGTGGTGGCGGTGGCGTTGACCGGACTGTACCGGTTGGTTCGGCGAGCACGACGTTAAACCGGTAACGATTGGCGCAACGTGAGGAGCGTCACCTCCGGCGGCGCGCCGAAACGGATCGGCGGCCCGATGGTGCCCACGCCGCGCGAGACGTACACCCG
This sequence comes from uncultured Chthoniobacterales bacterium, assembly GCA_964236475.1. Taxonomy (GTDB): domain Bacteria; phylum Verrucomicrobiota; class Verrucomicrobiia; order Chthoniobacterales; family SZAS-18; genus CAHJWO01. The sequence goes on along the minus strand of CAXSED010000028.1, from coordinate 19,703 downwards.
TGCCGTCGGCCCCTGGACCAACCCGTGGACGTATTTACGTCCGTAACGTGATGCCGTGACCGGCGGGCCGAAGATCGGCAGCACGACCTGGCCGCCGTGCGTGTGGCCACTCAGGACGAGGTCCACGCGCGGATCGCGGATGCGTTCGACGAAATCGGGGTTGTGCGAGAGGACGAGGCAGGCGTCGTCCAGCCGGGTGTCGCCGAGGGCGGCGCGGAGGTTGGGGCGGAGGTTGGGGCGGCCCGTCGCGTAGTCGTCCACCCCGCAGAGCCGCAGGCGCGATCCGCTGCGTTCGAGCCAGACGCCGGTGTTGGTTAGTTCGGTGAGATCGTGGTCGGCCAAGGCTCGCCGGGTGAGCATCGTGCTTTCCCTGCGGTCGTGGTTGCCCAGCACCGCGAAACGTCCGAGCGGAGCGCGCAACCCGGCGAGCACCGCCACGCCCGGCGCGATGTATTGCCGGTGGCTGCCGCGAGGCTGTAGATAGCGGGAGCGTTGCACGTAATCTCCACCGAGCGCGACGAGGTCCGGGTTGAGAGCGTTGGTCTGGGCGACGACGTGCTCAAGGTAAGAGAGCGGGACGCCCGGGCCGTGGTGGGTGTCCGTCAGAAAGGCAACGGTGGTGCCATCGAACGCCGCTGGCAGATGGCGCAGAGCGATGCTCAAGCGTTCGACTTGGCAGACCTTGGCCTCGTGCAGCGCGTAGGTCGCGCCGACCCCGCCGGAAAACAGGCTGGCGAGCGCAAAACGGCCCAGGAATTGTCGGCGGGTCATCAGGAAAGAAGAATGCAAAAGCTCCTCGCAGGAGAGGGTCTCTTCCATGTTCCCTGAAACGCGGCGCTTTGCCATCAAAGGTGCTGCAAGACCGGTTCCGTGGTGAGTTCCAGCAAGCGCGTGTGGACCGCCTGCACGGTTTCCGGCAGGGTGGAGGTGCCGGCGGTCAGTCCGACGGTATCCGTGCCTTCGAGCCAGCGCGGGTCGAGTTCATCGGCCCGCTCGATCTGGTAGGCGCGCCGACCGGCGGCTCGGGCAGCGAGGACGAGCTGGCGTGTGTTGTTGCTGCCGTGCCCGCCGACGACGATGATGACCTCGGCTTCGGCGATGAGCTTTTGGAGGGCGTTCTGGCGGTCCTTGGTCGGCTGGCAGACGGTATCGCAGTAACGCACTTCCGCATCGGGCCGGGCGGCGCGGAGGGCATCGACTACCCGGCGGACGTGGTCGGAGGGCTGCGTGGTTTGCGCGATGACCCCGTAGCGGGTATGAACCGGGACGGTGGCAGCTTCGGATGCAGTGGCGATCACCGCCGCACCGGGGAAATCGCCCGTCAGACCACGGACCTCGACGTGGTCGGCACGGCCCACCACGACCGGGAAATACCCCGCTGCGACCAGCGCGGCGAGCCGGGCGTGGGCGCGGCGTACCAGCGGACAGGTGGTGTCGGCCACCTCGAACCCGGCCTGTTTCCATGCCTGGCGTCTCTCGTCCGCCGCGCCGTGCGCGGTGATGAGCACGCGGGCGGACCCCGCGCTCCCGAACTGGTCCAGCCGCCCTTGGTGGACGCCCCGGGCGGCGAGCGACGCGAGGACGAGCGGGTTGTGAACCAGTTCGCCAAGGATCGTCAGCGGGCCCTCTGCCGCGAGTTGATCCGCATGTTGGAGGGCATCGCGCACCCCGAAGCAAAGGCCGTAGTGTTCCGCGAGGATGATTTTCATAAGAAACTTTGTGTGACAAAGTTACGGGGCAAAAAAACTTCAGCCCTGGCCGGTTTTGATGATGCGTTCGAGCAGCGTGAGGTAATCCTGGAAGACGGCGCGCCCGCGTTCGGTGAGCGCGTAGGTGGTTTGCGGACGGTCGAGAACTTCCTTGGTGACGGCGACGTAGCCTGCCTGATGGAGCGTCCGCAGATGGGTGACGAGATTGCCGTCGCTCATTTTCAGTTCGCTCTTGAGGTCGGCGAAAGCCCAGCGCACCCGGATGGCCAGCAGCGTCATGATCGCCAGCCGCCCGCGCTCGTGGATGATCTTGTCGATCTTGTCGAAATCGAGTGTCATAGCAGGGGCGGATAACTGTGCGTGACGAGGGGCCGCGTTTCGACGGCATCGAGCGGACCGCCGCGCCGACGCCAGACCCAGAGAGCGTAGAGCAAATGGTAAAGCCCGAAGGTCGCGCCCATGATGGCAGCCGGATAGAAACGCGTGGGCGTCGGCAGGTCGAATTCCGGCAGGAGCGTCTGGTTCATGAAGTACACGAACAGGGCGATACCCGTGAGCAAAAATGCCCAGCCAAGCGTGATGATCGAACGCGGGGCAAAGCTCATGGTCGATAACAACCCCAAGCCGTAGAACACCAGCCAGAAAAGGGTCGGGTAAAGCGGTACCTCGGTCGTCGCCACGAGCACGGCGCTGACGGCGATGCCCGCGAAGAAATTCGGCGCGATGGAACGCAGAGCGAGTTTCATCCCGGCGGACACCGGCTTCTCGCCGCGCTCCCGGGTGCCGCGCACGATGAAAAACAAATTGGCCGCCAAGGTGAGCAGGAAGACCATCACCCACAGCATGAAGAACTGATGCGCGTCCACGTTGCGCGAGCCGTCCGCCGATTGCCACAGGAGCATCCCCGCCGCCAACGCCACCGAAAGCAGTCCGCCCACCAGCGCCGCCGGGGCGGAAATGGCGCGGTAAATCGTGGCGCGTTCCATCAAGCGGCGGATCGCGTGCAGATGTTCTTCGGCTCCGTTTTCGGTCATGCGGTTATGGCTTTGTAGTGCAAAGTTAATGTGAGATCAAATAGAATCTGTCGGTGTCGGAATTTCCCTTCGTTCCCAAGCTTCTGCTGGAAGTGCCGGTGTCTGCGAAGCTCCCGCTTCGTTGAATTCTACAGGAAAGCAGGAGCTACTTGAGCAAACGCGTTTCCAAGCGGGAGTTTCGGAAGGAGGCAAAAATCTGACACCGATGCCTGTTTGCCGAAGCATCTGGTTAGATGTCATGGTAGATCCTTCAAGGATGGCGGCTAGTGCAACTCCGTTTCCCACTCCTCGTATGTTGGATCAACGCTGAAGTTGGGATCACAATACGCTCTCAGGTAGTCCGTTGCCCTCTTCTGTGCGTGTTTGGCGTTCAGCACATGACCGCTGTCATCAAGTTCCAGAACGTTTGCGAAGATGGCATAGGCTTGCTCGATAGCACTCGGCTCATCACCGTACAAGGCAAGGTAATCAATGCCTTCGAGCATGTAATGTGTTCCACTGGACATGGAAGTACGCAAATGTCCTCAGCGCACCACTGAAGCTGTTACTTGATTTCACAGGCGTATCTCCCGGCATCTAACATTCGATCAGTCGGCGGCCTTGTCTTTCGGTTCTCGGCCACGCTGCTTGAAAAGGATGGGCAGGCCGGGGTATGGGAAGGTCTCGCGCAATTTGTTCTCCAGATACTTGCGATAAGTGTCCGTCAGGAGAGTGTGGTCGTTGACGAAAAAGAGGAAGATCGGCACCGGGATGGCGGAGCGCGTTTTGTCATCCACCTGCGTGGCGTAGAGGAGCTTAAAGCGTTTGTTCGTGTGCAGGGGCGGCGGCTGGAGTTCCATCGCGGCCTTGAAAATCCGGTTGAGCGGACCCGTGGAAATCTTGGCGTTGGCAGCGCGGCGGCATTCCTCGATGGTCTTGAAGAGGCGGCCCACCTGTTCGCCGTGCAACGCGCTGATTGCCACGAACGGCGCGTGCGACATGAAGAAAAGTTCCGCCTGCGCGGCGGCCATCCACTCCTCGCGGTATTCACGCACGCCCTGGCGAGTTTCGTCCGGCGGCACGAGGAGGTCCCACTTGTTAACGGCAACCACGCACGGTTTGTTAGCGCGTTGGACAAGGCTGGCAATCTGGCGGTCCTGCGCGGTGATGCCCACGCTGGCGTCGATGACCAGCACGCAGAGGTCCGCGCGCTTGATGCTCGACTCCGAACGCATCACGCTGAAAATTTCCGCGGAGTTGTCGCGCTTGCCCCGGTGGCGGATGCCCGCCGTGTCGATGAGCACGTAGTCCTTGCCGTCGTAACGGCAGCGGATGTCCACGGCGTCGCGCGTCGTGCCGGATACGTCGCTGACGATGGTGCGTTCCTGGCCGAGAATCGCGTTGGTCAGCGAGCTTTTGCCGACGTTGGGCCGACCGATGAGCGCGAGCATCGGGACGCGCGGCGTGGTGTCGGGTGCGGGTTCGTCGGCGTCGTCCGCGTCGGCGTCTTTGGCAGGCTCTGGGGGTCGTTCGAGGTGATCGGTAATGGCGGCGACCATCTCGCTGATACCGCGTCCGTGGGCCGCGCTCACACCGACGACCTGCTTGAACCCGAGACGCGTGAACTCCGCTTCGAGCGGCGTGTGCATGTCCTCGTCGATCTTGTTGACGATCAGGATGACGGGCTTGTCGCTGCGCCGGAGCCGCTTGGCGAGGTCCTGATCCACCGGGGTGAAACCGGCGCGGCCATCGACCACGAAAAGGATGGCGTCGGCAGCGGTGAGCGCGATTTCGGCCTCGGCGTGAACCCGGGCGGAAAAGCTGCCGTCCACGTCCATGCCGATGCCGCCGGTGTCGATGATCTCGAAGGGAAAGCCACGCGCCAGTTTGCACTCGGCGACGAGGCGGTCGCGGGTGATGCCAGGCTGGTCGTGGACGATGGAAATCTGTCGACCCGCGAGACGGTTGAACAAAGCGGATTTACCCACGTTGGGTCGGCCCACGATGGCCACGATGGGGAGTTGAGTAGCGGTTTTCATGGGCTTTCGGAAACGGGAAATTTGTGGGCGTGGTGGCCCAACTGGCGGAAGCCGTCGAGCATGTAGGCGGCCCACGACCAGAGAGTGAACACCCCCGCGAGGGCGACGGGGATCACCGGGTCGATGAACCGGAGCTGGAGCATCGCCCAGGCGATGGCGATCATCTGGAAAACGGTGGCGATCTTGCCGCTCCAGCGCGGGTGGACGTGGACCTCGCCGTTGAGGTAGTGCAGACCCAGGCTCCCGGCGACGACGATCACATCCCGCGACACCACGAGGATCGGAAACCAGAGGGGGAACTTGTAGCCCCAGTTGGTGAAGCTCAGGGTGAAGATGCCCGCAAGCAGGAGGCCCTTGTCGGCGATGGGGTCGAGCACCGCGCCGAGCTTGCTGCGCTGGTTGTAATGCCGGGCGATGTAGCCGTCCAGGCCATCGCTGATGCTGGCGGTCAGGAAAACGAGAATCGCCGCGTACTGCAACCGGGGTTCCGGTTCGTGCCGGTCCACGCTGGCCCCGTAGTACACCGCCAGGAGGACGAACACCGGGATGAGCAACAGGCGGACGATGGTAATTTTGTTGGCGGTGGTCACAGCGAGCGCGCAGGGGGTGAACAACTTAGCGCGTTCCTGAAAAATGGCGAACGGGGATTGCAGCGGCAAGAATGGGCGGGTGAAGAAAAGTTTTTACTTTTGTTTGAATTAAGGGGCTGTTTGCCCGGTCCATGCTTTCAATCACTTATGATGCGAACCCTCAAAACATTGCTGCTCGCCGCCGGTTTGTGCGCGCTTTCGTGCACGGCCTCCCGGGCGGAAGTCAACTTCTCCATCAACGTGGCCCCGCCGCTGCTGCCCGTTTACGAGCAGCCGCTCTGCCCGACGGATGGCTATCTGTGGACCCCCGGCTACTGGGCCTACGATGACGGCGGCTATTTCTGGGTGCCGGGCGTCTGGGTGTCTCCCCCGCGCGTCGGGTTCCTGTGGACCCCGGGATACTGGGGTTTCAACGACGGGCTTTACGTCTTCAACGAAGGTTACTGGGGGCCGCACGTCGGCTTTTACGGCGGCGTGAATTACGGCTACGGCTACGGCGGCTACGGCTACGGTGGCGGCGCATGGCGGGGCGACCGCTTCGCCTACAACACGGCGGTGACCCGGGTGAACACCTCGGTGATTCGCAACACCTACGTCGATAATCATGTGAACCAACACGTCACGGACTCCCGCGCCAGCTTCAACGGACGCGGCGGCGTAACCGTCCGGCCTAACGCGGAGCAACGGCAGGCTGCGAGCGCGGCGCACGTCGCGCCGACCGGCGAGCAGATGGAGCATCGGCAGGCCGCCAGCCGGGACACCGGGTCGCGTGCCGCCGCAAACGGCGGGCGTCCGGCGACCACGGCGGTGGACCGCGTGCGCGGGCAAGGGCAAGGCGGGGCAGAGAGGGCCAGCCGGGACTCGGCGGTTGCCAATGACCGTCATCAGGGGCAAGGCCGGGAGCAGCGTGCCGCCGAACGCCAGCAGGCGGCCACCGTGCATCCGCAGCAGGGCGTAGTGGGGCACGTACCACAGGAACGGGCACAACAATCCTCCGAAGGCGGCCGCCGCGCCGAAGCCCAACAGGGGCAGCGCGAAGCCGCCGGACAGCGTGCCCAAAGCGGGGAGCGTCAGGCTCAGCGCGAAGCCGCTGGGCAGCGTGTGCAGGCCAGGCAACGTCAGGCCCAAGCACAACCGGCCCAACGCCAAGAACGCCAGGCTGAGCGTGGTCAAGGCGAACGCAAGGAAAAAGGCCAGAAGCACGACGGACAGGAACGGCAATAACCAGGACGCAGTCGCCGTGAAAGTCTTACAGTAATTGCAGGATCACTGCCGCGCTTGGAACTGGCGGTTCCAGGCGCGGTTTATGTTGGGACATCTGAAAACGGAGTTTCCCTGTAAGTACAGTTACAGTGCAATAACATTTGCAATTTACGACTCGAATTAAGTTGCCGTAAGTCCTTTTTCCCATTCTTCGTATACATCAAAAGTATCCAAGTCTATATTAATACGAGTGACCTTCGTGCTTCCGTTATCTTTCACGACTTTGTAAGCAACGAACTTGGAAGGGTCAAGGTTGCCTTCCCTCATCTCTGTCAAAAATGAACCAAACATCTCTCTGGAATGAGTTTCCGCAATGATGTGCGACTTGGTGGCATTATGTGCTTCAATAAATACTTTAGCTAATGGTCGTACCGCTAAAGTATGCAAATGAAGTTTTGGCTGCTCAAACAAAAGTGTAGAACTTTCAGGAGCAAAACTTAGTTGCGCCAAAACTGGGAGTATTTGAGAAAATCCATACCCAAGGTCGGCAAGAGGAAACTTCTTGCCGTCGTTGAGGGTAATGTTTACGTCGAACAAATCGGAGCTTCCCACGCGAGTTACTCCCAAGCTTTTTGCTAAGCCCATCAGCTCGAACCATCCCGATATTCGTTTTGTGTGGTTTCGCGTCTTGGTTTGAACCATCTCGTTGGCGAGCAGCGTCACGGCTGCCTCCCCACGCGGTCCAACTTCTTTGGGAGCAGAACCGCGCGTCGGATAGCGACGGATTGGCGGTTGTCGAAATGGGCCGAGATATAGAGTCTTGCGAAGTTGCTGTTCAATTAACCGTTGCGTAGTGAACAATGGTTGAAACTCGTAGAACGACATCCGACCGACTTCAAGATTCGCTCTATCAAAAGAGAAGCCAGTGCCCAACTCACCCTTCATATGATGCCTTGTTTGGTTATTAGTAATCGTATAGCCGTCTTTTTGTCGCGTAGCAGTGAAGGTCAACTCTCCCATGGATACGGAAGCGGTATCTAAAAAAAATGTCTTGGGTTCTTCGCGTGCTCTTAAACGTATAATATGCCTTGGTCTGACCGGATACGTGCGAAAAAGTATTCTCCTTGAGCATATAGCGTGAGTTACCATGGTCACCCGACAACCCTAAGGTGATAGCATCGTCGTATTTTTTGGAATGGATGATTTCAATGAATCGACCTAAATGGACATAGGCAAATTCGTCGTCAAGAACAAGAGGACGCGTATTATTTGGCAGGCTGACTGTTTGTGCGAGTGATGCTAATGCATGAATCATACTGCTTTTGCCCGACGAGTTCGGTCCTATGAACAGCGTAATTGGTTTAATATCGAGTGTGAGAGGCGCGGCAACACCTTTGAAATTACCGACATGAACAGAGTGGATAGCCATTGAGAGAATTTTATTACCCCGTATCGACTCGAGTCAAACATTTTGATCGAACAAAATGGTAGATTTTATAGTAATTGGTAAGGGTCCACATCTACCGCGACCGTCACGTCGGTAGGCAGTTGAAATTTGTCGAGCACCGCGCGGACGTGGCGGCTGAGTCTGACGGCGGACGGGCCGCGCAGGAGGATTTGAAAACGGTACTGCGTTTTGAGCTTTTCCAAGGGGGCGGGCAGGGAGTCGCCGACGTTCATACGGTCGGGGAGGTTTTCGCGCAGGCGGCGGGCGAGCGTTTCGGCGGTGAAACGCCCGCGCTCCTGATGGGCGCACTTGACCGTGATCAGGACAAGGTGGGTGAACGGGGGCAGATGTTGATGCGAGCGAAAATCCGCCTCCTGCTGCCAGTAGCCCTCGAAGTCGTGGTGGCGCGCGAACTGGATCGCCGGGCTGGACGGCGTGAAACTCTGGACGAAAACCTCGCCTTCCATCTCGCCGCGCCCGGAGCGTCCGGCGACCTGCGTTAATAATTGGAAGGTGCGCTCGGCGGCGCGGAAATCGGGTAGGTGCAGCGCGAGATCGGCGTTGATGATGCCGACGAGGGTCACGTTGGGAAAGTGGAGGCCCTTGGCGATCATCTGCGTGCCGATGAGGATGTCGATCTTGCCTGCGCGGAAAGCGTGGAGCGTTTCGCGGAAGGCGTCTTTTTTCGTCATGGCATCGGCGTCCATGCGCTTGATGACGGCCTGCGGGAAGACTTTGGTCACCACGTCTTCGACGCGTTCGGTGCCCAGACCGGCCTGGCGGATGGCCGGGTCCTGGCATTGGGGACAATGGCGCGGGACGGACGCCTGGTGGCCGCAAAGATGGCAGACGAGGCGGTTCGCGGCGCGATGAAAGGTGAGCGACACACTGCAATCGACGCAGCGGCAGACATGTCCGCAGGCCGGGCAGGTGAGCGACGTGGCGAAGCCCCGGCGGTTGAGGAAGAGGATGGTCTGCTCCTTTTTCTCCAGGCGTTTGGTGATGGCGGCGCGGAGTTTTTCCGAGAGGACCATCGGGGATTGCTTCTGCTTTTGCGATTCGATGCGCAGATCGACGATGCGAATCAGCGGCATCCGGCGGTCATCGACGCGCTGGGAAAGGCGCGAGAGGTCGTACTTGCCGGTCTGCGCGTTGTGAAAACTCTCGATGGAGGGGGTCGCGCTACCGAGGACCACCGCGCAGTTTTCCATGCGGGCGCGGAGCACGGCGAGGTCGCGTGCATGGTAGCGAGGGGCTTCCTCCTGCTTGTAGGAATTCTCGTGCTCCTCATCCACGACGATGAGGCCGAGGTTGGTCAGCGGCGCGAAAACGGCACTTCGTGCGCCGATGACGATGCGCGCCTTGCCGCTGTGGATCTTGTGCCATTCGTCGTGCCGCTCGCCGTCGGACAGGTGGCTGTGGAGGACGGCCACCTCCTGCTGCGCCTTGGAAAAACGGCTCTTGAAACGTTCGACGGTTTGCGGCGTGAGGCTGATTTCCGGGACGAGCACGAGCGCGGTCTGGCCGCGTTCGAGCGCAAGCGCGATGCCTTGGAGATACACCTCCGTCTTGCCGCTGCCAGTGACGCCGAACAGGAGGACCGGACGTTTTTCCGAGGCGGGAGCGTCCATCGCGGCGCGGACCATGCGGAGGGATTCCGCCTGCTCTTCGGAGAGGGTTTGTGCGGTGTCGCCGACGAAGGTTTCCTTTTCGTAGGGGTCGCGCCCGACCTCGGTGGCCGTCGTTTCGAGCAACCCGGCTTTGACGAGGGATTGGATGGTCTGGTGGGTCGCGCCGCAGGACTTCGTCAGGGCGGCGACGGGGAGCGGGGTGGCTGCTTCCAGAAGTGCCGCGAGGATTTCCCCCTGCCGGGGGGCTTTTTTCGTGATGGCGGCGAGTTCATCCGGCGTGGGCGGACGGACCAGCCGGGCGAAGAGTTGGGTTTTGTGCGTGATCTCGGCATCGCGGATGACCTGCGGCAGAACGCTGCGCATGGCCGTTTCCACCGGGCAGCAATAATAATCCGCCATCCAGCGGGCCAGTTCGATGAGGATCGGACTGATGACCGGCTTATCGCCGATGACGGCGGTCAGCGGGCGCAGGCTAGCCTCAGGGAGGGGGGATTCCGCAGGCAGATCGACGACTGTGCCGAGCGAAACGCGGTTGCGAAAAGGCAGACGCACGCGGCTGCCGACCTGCACCTTGCCCGAGAAGGCCGGGGGGATGAGGTAATCGAATTCCCGGTCGGCGGAACGATCCACGATGACACGGGCAAAACGTGGCGGAGGCTGCATGGTTTAGACGGACGAACGGCGCGAGGCGCGAGTTTACCGCCTGATCTTACTCGAAAGTGATGCGCCGCGAAAGTACCAGCCCTAGTATTTTTGCGATCCGGTCATGCACGATCTGGTATTGAGTACGCGTTTTTAGCGATGGCTTCTTCCCTGTGACGCGGTGGCATGCTAAGCTGGCCGCATGAGGCGAGCGATCCAGTTGGCGTTGATCCTGTGCGTGCTGGTAGGCGGGGCGGTTGGCTGGGTCGTGCTGCGTTCGCCCGACCCGACGTATGCAGCCTATGAGTTGGTATACCACGCGAGCTTTCATCGGTATGACGCAGTCATCCGGGACGTGGCCAAGCGGCGCGGACTCGACCCGATGGTCCTCAAAGCGGTGATTTGGAGAGAGAGCCGTTTCCGACCTGGCAAGGTGGGTCTCGATGGGGAACGCGGGTTGATGCAAATCACCGACGCCGCGGCGCGCGAATGGGTCAAGGGCGAGAAGATCGCCAACTTTGTGCCCGGAGACCTTTTCGATCCGAAAGTGAATTTGGAAGCCGGTTCCTGGCTGCTCGCCCGGGCACTGCACCGCTACCAGGACCGGGATGACCCGCTGCCGTTTGCGTTGGCCGAGTACAACGCGGGGCGTAGCCGGGTCGCCAAATGGACCAACGACAAGGATGAAGGCGAAACCGGCCAATCAAACGCGGGCGCAAACAGCCGGGAACTGCTGGCGAAAATCAACATTCCGAGCACCCGGCATTACGTCGACACCGTGCAGAGCCGCGTGCGGTTCTACCAGCAGCGCGGAGAGTTTTGATCCCGGCCGTCAGACTAGGGTGCGGGGACGGAAGAGATGAGCTTCGGCTCGGAAAAACCCTTTTCGGCGGAATACGTCAGTTCGACCAGGGAGCGGGTGGAAGGTTTGCCCGGCGCGGCGTGCCGGAGGTTTTCCGCCACGTAGTTGTCCACGGCGTCGGAGCCACTGCTGCGCTTGAATTCAATGTTTACGACGACCCCATCGGCATCGGTGGTGATCTCCATGAGCATCGTTCGGGGCTTGACGTTGGTCGGGTGATGAGGATGATCTCGCGGTGCATCGAGGCGTTGCTTGGTGCCGTCGCCACGCAGGATTGAGCAGCTTGGAAGGCTTGCCCCGAGGATCGCAACGACGGCCAAACGCGAAAGCACGGCAGGAAAGGAAGGCATGCGTGAGAAGGTAAAATGGCCGTATCAGATGTCGAAAGACCAAGGAGCATCCGATGTGGTTTCGGCGGAACTCCTGCCTTTCTTGGGAAGGATTTTGACCTGGGTTTGTTCGTAGACCACCAGCGAATCCGGCGGGACGCTTTGCATCAGAAACACGTTGCCGCCCACCGTGCTGCCCGCGCCGATGTGGGTGTCTGCACCGAGAATGGTCGTGTTGGCGTAGATCGTGACGTGGTCGCCTAAATCCGGGTGACGCTTGCCGCCTTTGACCAGTCGTCCGTCCTCGTCTTTCTGGAAGCTTCTTGCCCCGAGGGAAACGCCTTGATAGAGCTTGACGTGCGAGCCGATGACGCTGGTCTCGCCGATGACCACGCCTGTGCCATGGTCGATGAAAAAATAACGGCCTATCTGTGCGCCGGGGTGGATGTCGATGCCGGTGCGGGAGTGTGCCCATTCGGTCATCATGCGTGGCAGCAGCGGCAGGTCCTTGCAGTAGAGCAGGTGCGCCATCCGCTGGATGGCCACCGTTTCGACCGACGGGTAGGCGACGATGATTTCCTCGTAGCTGTGCGCGGCGGGATCGCCTTCGTAAGCGGCCTCGACATCGGTGCGCAGGAGTTCCCGCAGGGCGGGCAATTCTTCCAGAAATGAGAAAACGATCTCGTGCGCCAGCTCGACCGGGCAGCCGCCGGGAATGCGTGTTTTTAAGCTCTTGCAAATTTCCGTGCTGAGGCGCGCGGTCAGGCTCTCGACCCGGCGCGTGGTAATTTCGTGCAACTCGCTGGAGAGGATGGGTTCCTCGTCGTGAAAACCCGGGAAGACCAGTTGCAGCAGACCCTCGCAAATCGCGCCGACCGCTTGCTTGGAAGGAACATTGACAACCTCGATGTTGTTGATGCCCCCGACGTGCCGGTAAGAGGTGAGCAACCGCGCGGTGACGCGGGAGAGGGACTGGTCCATAAGACGGGGCTACTGTCCGACAGTTTTCACCCGGATCAACCCCGGGTGTCGGCGGAGAGGATCAAGATGCGCCATCGGCGCTTTCGCAGAGGTAAGCGCGGCCCTGGTTTCCAGAGCGAGCCGTATATTTTTGCTCCAGTGCTTGGGCGATGGCCTCGGCGCGGTCCTTTTCGACGAGCGAGATCGTCGCGCCCCCAAAGCCGCCGCCCGTCAGGCGAGAGCCAAGGACGCCGTTTTCGCCGTGCGCTATTTCGACGAGGAGATCGAGTTCAGGAATGCTGTTTTCAAAGTTGACGCGGGAGCTTTCGTGCGAGGCAAACATGAGTGCGCCGAACGCGGCTCCATCGCCCCGGCGGAGGTCTTCGATGCCGGTGAATACGCGCTCGTTTTCGCCGACAATGTGGGCCGCGCGGCGGTAGATCAGAGGGTCGAGTTGTGGGCGGGCGGCGTCTAGCTGGGCCTGGGTCACATCGCGCAGGGCCGGCACCTGCATGGCGCGCGCGGCGGCGAAGCATTGGTCTCGGCGCTCGTTATATTCGCCGCCGACAAGCTGGTGCTCGATCCCACAATGAAACACTAACAATTCGGTCTCGGCAGGAAGCGGGATGTTGCTTACCTGTTCGGATCGGCAATCCAGATAGACCGCCTGACCCCGGCGCCCGAAGATAGAAGACACCTGATCCAACAGGCCGGAGTTAACGCCGACAAAATCGTTCTCGGCGCGGCGACATATCTTTGCCAGCGCCATCGGCTCGATTTCCAGCGAGAAAAGTTTCATCAACAGTTTGGCCGTGGCGACTTCCAACGCGGCGGAACTGGACAAGCCCGCGCCTACCGGCAGATCGCTGGTCAGGGTCATTTCAAATCCTTCAATTGGATAGCCCGCTTTCTGTAAGAAATGAACGACTCCGAAAGGATAGTTTGCCCAAGCCGAGTTGCCTTCCTGCCGCGCTAAAGTTGCCAGCGGTTGTGTGACGGCTTCCGGCGAAATATCTGAGCGCACGGTGGCGGTTGCCTGACTGTGTTTTACACCTACGGCCTTGACCTCGTAATTGATCGCCGCAGAAAGCACCACTCCATCGTTGTAGTCCGTATGGTTACCAAGGAGTTCGACGCGACCGGGTCCCCGGGAGGAAAAAGGATTCATTACTATGCTCTAGTCTACGTCGGATTTCGCACAAAAGAAGGGAATTATCTGATCGGGTTCATGTCGGTTTGTTGGCAAACGGTATCATCACTAACTTACGAAAGACGCGAAGAAATCATGGTGTGCAACCAGCACGACGGATGAATATCGCTTGCAATACATAGATAGGCTTCTAATATAGCAAAGATGTCAATTTCTACCTCGCTTCGCCGCGCCGCCAAACTCCAGGAGAAGATCGAGGAACTGCGCGGGCAACTGGCAAAGTTGTTAGATCAGGCGCGAGCGGAGTTAAGTTCGACGACGCCGGAGGAAGTAAATATTTCGCCGCGTCGTGGGAGGCGTGCAAAAGCGTTGAAGCGCACCAGAAACGCGAAGACTGTTCGACCGGTGCAGGCCGAGCGTGCTTCCTTGGGGGGCAAGGTGGACGGACGGACGAAAGCGGCGCGTGTCTTGAAGGCAAAACGCCGTTCGCCGTTGGCCGGTCATAAACGCGCGTCGTCGCCGAGTGGTCCGTTGGCTCCAGCGGTAGTAAAGGTTCTGGAGCAGAAAAACAAGCCGATGAACGTGCGCGATATTCTCGATCAATTGCTTGCGAACGGATACGCCTTCAACGCACCCGAACCGAAGAAAAACCTCGCTGCGCGCATCTACCGTCTGAAGGGGGTGAAGCAGGTCAGCCCGGGGTTGTTCGCGCATGCGTAATTGTTCGACCTTCAAAAGACTAAGAGCGGTTCACCGGAAGCCCACCGCAAAGTGGGCTTTATTGTTGGCTGGCACCCAGTAACCCGAGGTTTAGCTTCCAGGTTTGCAACGACAATTCGTCCGGCCGTTAAGTTTACTGATTTGGTAACCTTAACGTTTGACTTCGATTTTTTCTCGTTCAGGGTTTGGGCTTCGTCACAACCCTGCAAACATGAAAAAACCCTTCTCAGTCTTCGCAGCTTGGACAGCCTTGCTGCTCGTCGGCCTCTCCACGGCCCCTGTGGCCAGAGCGGTCGATCTGCTCAACGTTTCGTATGATCCGACCCGGGAACTCTACGTGGATTACAACGCGGCCTTCGCCAAACATTACAAGGCCGAAACCGGCAAGGACGTGTCGATCAAACAATCACACGGCGGCTCGGGCAAACAGGCGCGGTCGGTGATCGACGGGCTGGAAGCCGATGTGGTCACCCTGGCGTTGGCGGCGGACATCGACGCGCTCAGCAAAAACGGTGGCCTCGTCGCCAAAGATTGGCAGAAGCGTTTGCCGGACAACAGCACTCCCTACACCTCAACCATCGTTTTCCTGGTGCGCAAAGGGAATCCGAAAGGAATCAAGGATTGGGACGATCTGATCAAACCCGGCGTGGGAGTCATCACGCCCAGCCCGAAGACCAGCGGCGGCGCGCGCTGGAACTACCTCGCCGCGTGGGGTTACGCGTTGAAAAAAAATAACGGCGACGAGGGTAAAGCCAAGGATTTCGTGGGGCAGTTGTACCAGAACATTCTCAAGCAGAACCTGCCGCTCGGAGCAGGGGCGCGCGACGCCACGAACAACTTCGTGCAGCGGGAGCTGGGCGACGTTTTGCTGGCCTGGGAAAACGAGGCTTACCTGAGCCTAAAGGAGTTCGGCGCGGATAAATTCGAGATCGTGACGCCGAGCGTGAGCATCCTGGCCGAGCCGCCCGTGGCCGTCGTGGACAAGGTGGTGGATCGGCACGGCACCCGGGCGGTGGCCGAAGCCTACCTGAAATATCTCTATACACCGGAGGGTCAGGAAATCGCCGCACGGAATTTCTACCGGCCCCGGCTCAAGGAAGTGGCCGACAAGTACACCGCCAAATTTCCGAAGCTCAATCTTTTTACCATCGACGAGATTTCCGGCGGGTGGGCGAAAGCGCAGCCGAAGCATTTCGACGACGGCGGCATTTTCGACCAGATTTATCAGTTGAAATAATTGACCGATCCGGTCAGCTAAGGCGATGTCGGTCGCAACCATCCATCCGCCGGTGAGCATCCGTCCGGGCCGCCCGGTCCGGCGGCGTCGGATTCTGCCGGGCTTCGGTTTCAGTCTCGGGCTGACGCTGTTGTACCTGACGCTCATCGTTCTGATCCCGCTGTCCGCCGCTTTCTTCCGCACGTCGGGGATGGGGTGGGCGCGGTTCTGGACGGTAGTGACCGCGTCGCGCGTCGTGGCATCGTACAAAGTGAGCTTCGGGTTGTCATTCGGCGCGGCGGCGATCAACGTGGTGTTCGGATTGCTCGTGACGTGGGTGCTGGTGCGATACCGGTTTCCCGGCAAGAAACTGGTGGACGCCATCGTCGATCTGCCGTTTGCGTTGCCAACCGCCGTGGCGGGCATCGCGCTGACGCAGATTTACGCTCCGAACGGCTGGCTGGGCAAACCGCTGGCCACGCTGGGCATTCGGTCGGCTTACTCGCAGCTGGGCGTGTTGATCGCCATGACGTTCATCGGGATTCCGTTCGTGGTCCGCACCGTGCAACCGGTGTTGGAGGACCTCGACGTGCAGTTCGAGGAGGCGTCGCGCAGCCTCGGGGCGACGGCGTGGCAAACGTTCTGGCGCGTGATCGTGCCCGAGATGCTGCCCGCGCTGCTGACCGGGTTCGCGCTCGCCTTCGCCCGGGCATTGGGGGAATACGGCTCAGTCGTGTTTATTTCCGGCAACATGCCTTTCAAAACGGAAATTGTGCCGCTGCTCATCATCACGAAACTCGAACAGTATGATTACCAGGGAGCGACCGCGATTGCCGTGGTCATGCTGGTAGCTTCGTTCTTGTTGCTGCTGCTGGTGAACGTGCTCCAGCGTTGGGCGTCGGCCTACCGCGAGGCTTGAAAAGTCGTACCATGGCGATCCTGCTCAAAACCGCGCCGACACGTCCGCTGTCCGGCGGCACCCCGGTCACGGCGCGCGTGGAAAAACAATCGTGGACGGCGTGGCTGCTCATCACGGCGGCACTGGTGTTCTTGGGGGTGTTTCTGGTGCTGCCGCTGGCGGCGGTGTTCACGGAAGCGTTGCGCAAGGGGGTAGGCGCGTATTTCGCTTCGTTCCGGGAGGAGGACGCGCTTTCCGCGATCCGGCTCACCCTGCTGGCGGCGGGAATCGCCGTGCCGCTCAACCTCGCGTTCGGTCTGGCGGCATCCTGGTGCATCACCAAATTCCAGTTTCCCGGCAAGAGCTTGCTCATCACGTTGATCGACCTGCCGTTTGCGGTTTCGCCGGTCATCAGCGGGTTGATCTACGTGCTCGTTTTCGGCGCGCAGGGCTGGCTGGGTCCGTGGTTGCGCGACCTGGATTTCCATTACCCGTGGCCCACGCTGCACGGCATCGAGTGGGTACATCAACAGGGCGTGAAAATTATCTTCGCCACGCCGGGGATCGTGCTGGCGACGGTTTTCGTGACGTTTCCGTTCATCGCACGGGAACTGATCCCGCTCATGCAGGCTCAAGGCAGCGACGAGGAACAGGCCGCGATTTCCCTCGGCGCGAGCGGGTGGCAAACGTTCTGGCGAGTCACGCTGCCGAACATCCGGTGGGGCTTGCTCTACGGAGTGATCCTGTGCAACGCCCGGGCGATGGGCGAGTTCGGCGCGGTGTCGGTGGTCAGCGGGCACATTCGCGGGATGACGAACACGATGCCGCTCCACGTGGAGATTTTGTACAACGATTATAATTTCGTGGCGGCGTTCGCGGTGGCATCGCTGCTGGCGTTGCTGGCGTTGGTGACGCTGGCGGCCAAGACATTCCTGGAATGGCAGTTCCACCGGCAGGGCGCGGACGGAGCCGAGCCGGTTTGATCTTTCTTTTCGTATGAGTGAGCACCGACCCGATCCACAGTACGATCTCGCCATCGTCGGCGCAGGGTTTAGTGGTGCGATGGTGGCGATCCATGCCCTGGCTGCGGCGCGCGGTCCGTTGACCGTCGCGTTGATCAACAAAAACGCGGATTTCGGACGGGGCATCGCCTACGGCACGCGCTGTCCGTCGCACCTGTTGAACGTCCCGGCGGCGCGGATGAGCGCGTTCGTGGACGATCCCGACGATTTCTACCGGTGGCTCGAAGCACACCGGCCCTTGTGCAGCGCGTTCGGCGTCCCGGCGGCGCGGCGTGACCAGTTCATTCCGCGCGCGCTGTTCGGGCGGTACGTGGGCGAATTGCTGGAGAGAAAAATCGTCGCGGCGGGACCCGGGGTAGTGATCAAGAAGATCGTCGCCGACGTGCAGGATTTGCAGGAGTGTCCCGGCGGGATGCGCGTCTGGCTGGACGAGCAGGAAAGCATCACCGCGCGCCGGGTCGTGCTGGCACCGGGGAATTTCCCGCCGGGTGATCCGCCGCTCAAAGACCGCAAGTTCTACCAATCCCGCTGTTACCTCGGCACGCCCTGGGCGGAGAAAAACCTCGAACGCATCAGGCGGGCGCGCGAAGTCCTGGTGCTCGGCACGGGGCTGACGGCGATTGACCTGCTGCTGACGCTGCGGGAGGAAGGAACGGCGGAACGCATCCATCTGCTGTCGCGTCATCGGCGGCTGCCCCAACCCCACCAGAGCCACCCGCCTTACCCAGATTTTGTCTCGGGTGGTGAAAGCCCGAAAACCATCCGGGAACTCTTCCGACAGGTGCGGGCGGAGGTCCGTGCCGCCGCCGGGCAGGGGATCGATTGGCGGCCCGTGCTTGACTCGCTGCGTCCACACTCGCAGGCGTTGTGGCAGGGCTTGCCCATCATGGAGAAACGCCGGTTTTTGCGGCACCTGCGCGTGCTGTGGGAAATCCACCGTCACCGGGTGCCGGCGGAACTGCTGGATGAGGTGAGCCGACTGGAAGCAGACGGCACGCTGCACCGGCATCGCGGACGGCTCGAACGCATGGCGATGACGGACGATGGCCACGCCAAGGTGTGGTTTGTCGTACCGACCGGCGAAACCCTGGAGGTCGAGGCCGATCTGGTCGTCAACTGCACCGGGCCGGAATCCAATTACCGCAAGCTGAACGACCCGCTCATTCTCAATTTGCTGGCGCGAGGACTGATCCATCCCGATCCGCTTTTCCTCGGTCTGGCGATGGCTCCCAACGGGGCGTTGGTCAGTACGCGCGGAGATTACTCGAAGGTTTTTTACACGCTGGGCAGCCCCCGGCGCGGTCAGCTTTACGAATCGACCGCCGTGCCGGAATTGCGGCAGCAAGCGCAGCAGCTCGCCAGGATGCTGATCGACGAATTGCAACCGGTGACGCCGGAGCCCGAGGTGGCGGTGTTCGACATTTGAGGACGCACCGTTCAGCCGCGCCGGACGCGTTCCATCGCGCGCCGACCGTCCGCGATGCCCCAGATGGCCCCGAGCACGAGGCCGCCGGCGTGAGCAGCGTTGGCCACGTGCGGGATCACGCCGACCACACAGGCCACAAACCAGATGAGCGCGATGACGATCATCTGCTGCGGGATTCCCAAGCCGAAAGTGAGATCGAAGCGTCCGCGCAGCCAAATGTAGCCGAGCAAGCCGTAGATGACCCCGGACATCCCGCCGAAAGCCGGGCTGCCGTTGACAAAGTACTGCGTCAGGTTGCTGGCGACCGCCAAACCCAGCACCAGCACGCCGTAGTGCCAGGAACTCAACCGCCGTTCGAGGATGTTCCCTAAGCTCACTAGGTTGAGCATGTTGAAGCCGATATGATAAAGCCCGAAATGGATAAACGCCGGGCTGAACAACCGCCAGATTTCGCCGTGCAACACCTCGGAGAGCGGATGAGCGGAGCGCGCGCTTTCCAGGCTGATAAACCAAGGGAGGAGACGCCTCTGGTCCTCGCCTTGACTCGACCACACGTACAGCGCGACGCTCGCGGCGATGAGGAACCAGTTGACCGGACTGGACCTTTGCACCAACAAGGGGGCGGACGGTCTCTGATCCGCACCGAACGGGTCGCTCAGCGCATCAGGCCGGGAGGATTGGGGAGGGTGATCGGAAGACATTCGTGCGCCAACACACCATCAGATGCCGCGCTCGGCAAGTCGGCGGACCCAGGAAAACGAGGATGCGATGAATGATGACAAAGGAAGAGACAGCGAGTAAGAACAGGTTTTCTTCGAGCCAATGATCGCCGTCAACATCCGCGAC
>CAXSED010000027.1:0-41750 GCA_964236475.1 uncultured Chthoniobacterales bacterium | reverse complement strand
ACCAGCCTGGCACTCCTCCCCCGTGCGGGCAACCTCCTGTAAGCTGACACCTAACAGCAACTGTGATGATTAAGCGGTGGTAGGAAGAGGTGTTTTGAGCAGGCCATTGAGGTGGAGGAGCAGTTTTCGCATGACGGCGGTGAGAGCGACTTTGGCGGGTTTGCCGCGTCCACGCAGCTTCTGGTAGAACGCTTTGAGGAGCGGGTTGTGCAGCGTGGCGCAGAGGGCCGCCATGTAAAGCGCCTTGCGGGCGGGTGCTCTGCCGCCCCGGATGTGACGTTGCCCACGGATGGGGCCGCTGTCCGCGTTCATTGGAGCCACCCCAGCCAAGGCCGCGATGGCTCCACGGGAGAGCTTGCCCAGCTCGGGTAAGTAGGCCAGCAACGTGTACGCACTCACTGGCCCGACGCCCGCCACCTGGGTCAGCCGTTCCACGCGCGTTTTCACCTCCGCCGCGACGGCGAGCAGTGCGTTGATCTACGTCTCGATGCGTTCCAGGTGGGCGGCGAGTTGTTTTTGCAAAAGCACGGCTTCCTTTTTGACGCCAGGGTGGAGGGGGTGCTCGTCGCGCCGGGCTTCCAGGGCCACGAGTTCCTTGAGCTGATCGCGCCGGATGACAAGAGCCGCCAGGGCCGCTTCACTCTCGCTGGGCGGCTCGTCGCTCGCGGGTTGCATGGCGGCCCCAAAGTCGCTGAGCACGGCGGCATCGAGCGCGTCGGTTTTGGCCAGACGGCCCTGGGCGCGGGCAAAGGCGCGTACCCGGGCAGCGTTATGTACGCTGGCCGCGACTCCCGCCGCTTGCAGGGCCGCGACGACGGCGCGTTCGTAGCCGCCCGTGCCCTCGCACACGACGTGCGTAAGCTGTCCGGCTTTGGCTTGTAAACGGCGCAGGTGGGAGAGCAGCGAGCGGTGACCCGCTGGAGTGTTTGGCAGGGCGAGATCGCGGCCCGCGAGATCGACCTGCAACGTGAGCTTGGCCACGTCTAAACCGACGTGGAGGGTCGTGGGTGATACTTGAGTGACCATCATGGGATTGGCTCTTCCTTGTTTATGCGAGCTGGTCATGGGAGGCTGCTCCCGCTGACCGCTCTGGCAACTGTGCGAGTCAACACCAGAGAGCCCGGGGCGGTTCTGGCTGTAGATGGACTGCGGGCACAAAATGCCCGCATCCTCACGCGCTCTTGAACTCACCCCGGACTCGCCGCAGGCTGGACTGGCCGGCCTGACCTGCGGCTCTTCTGGTCACCACGCGCACACGCGCACGGCACCACGAATCTACACACAACTGCTCATACAACGCGCTCCAGCGAACCGAGGCTGGCGGGCGGCGTTTTCTCCGAGTTCCACGTCCATCGCGCCATGAGCCGTCGCTGAGCTTGGATTCGTTCGTTCGTTCGTTACGCTCCAGCTAGATCGCTCTACATTTATGAACACCTTTACCCGTATGGGCGTTGCCCTTTGCATCGTCGTGTTGCCAGCGTTTGTCGGACACACAGCGGAGCCGATACCTACGGAAGTCACTCTGACCAAGCGCGCAGACAACGGAGCTTACGGCACGTCCGCCTACAGCTTCCGGCTTGCGTCTCAGAATTACGCCGTCCACCACAACTATGTAGACCTGGTCTTCAACGGCTGCGGGCAACTCCACATCAACCCAGTCAACGGCATGAGCAGCCGGATCGTGGACCTGGGAGCCATTCCATTCGGTCCGTCGGTTGTTACCCCGCCCGCAGACGCAGCTTGGCACCAAGAGTCAATCACCCCACAGGCCGGACACGTTTACTACCAGGAGATCAAGGACCAGCGCCAGAGTTTTGCCGTCGAGTTTCTCATCACCAATGCGACTGCGGACACGGTCAAACTGCGCTGGGAACCAGCGGACCCTGCTCACCAAGTCCTGCCGCTCGCTCCCGGCAAAGGTGCGGGGGGCACCATGGGCCAATGCGGCGGATCACACGCGGAGCGGTAGCTTTTTCGTCCCCTCCACGAAGCCTGACCATCCGCTCCAGCGGACAGGCTCCGGCGGGCAGCTTGCATTGGCCCCCCACGTTTGACTTTGCCGGTGCTTATCGCTGAGCTTGGGCCGTCGCTAGGCGCGTTCAAGAGGCCACCGCGAAAATCCCCGCGCAAGCTTGCTTGCCAAACCCGCGCACTCTCCTTACATAGATGCCAACTATGGCCAGCCCGACCGCCGCTCCGTCTTCCACCCCTTTCAAACCGAAACCAGCCGTGCCGACCACCGTCGTTACCGGCGGCGCGGGTTTTCTCGGTTCCCACCTCACCGAACGCCTCCTGGCCGAAGGCCACAAGGTCATCGGCGTGGACAACCTCATCACCGGCTCGACCAAAAACATCGAGCACCTCGCGGGCAACGAAAACTACCGTTTCATCCGCGCCAACGTTTCGGAATACATCTTCGTCCCGGGCGACGTGGACTACGTGTTCCACTTCGCCTCGCCCGCCAGCCCCATCGACTACCTGGAGCTGCCCATCCCGACGCTCAAGGTCGGCGCGCTGGGCACCCACAACGCCCTCGGCCTCGCCAAGGACAAGGGAGCCACTTTCCTGCTCGCCTCCACCAGCGAGTGCTACGGCGACCCGCTCGTCCATCCGCAAAAGGAAGACTACTGGGGCAACGTCAACCCCATCGGACCGCGCGGCGTCTACGACGAGGCCAAACGGTTCGCCGAGGCGATCACGATGGCTTACCACCGTTACCACGGCGTGGACACCAAGATCGTGCGCATCTTCAACACCTACGGCCCCCGGATGCGCCTGCGCGACGGGCGCGTGGTGCCCGCGTTCATCGGCCAGGCGCTCACCGGCGTGCCGCTGACCATCTTCGGTGACGGCCAGCAGACGCGCAGCTTCTGCTACGTGAGCGACCTCATCGACGGCATCTACCGCCTGAGCCAGAGCAATTTCCACGAGCCGGTCAACATCGGCAACCCGCGCGAGATGACCATCAAACAGTTCGGCGAGGAGATCATCCGCATCACCGGCACGGCGTCGCAACTGGAGTTCAAGCCGCTGCCCGAGGACGATCCCAAGGTGCGCCAGCCCGACATCACCCGCGCCCGCACGATCCTGGGCTGGGAGCCGAAAGTGGACTTCGACGAGGGCATCCGTCGGACCATCGAATATTTCCGGGGACAAATCGCGTGATTTCCCATCGACAACTTCGGCGGAAGAAGTAAAAAGTAAGGAAGCGGCCCCGCGTGGCCGGAACGGGTGGACGTTCGGGAAAGGGCGTCCGCCGGTCTGCCCGCGTTGCGCCACCCGTTTGGCTGCCGGTCCCCTCCCATGAAAACGTCGTTCCTCGCCACTCTGGCCCTCGTGGGCCTCTGCCTCTGCTCCGCGCCGCGGTTGCGGGCGCAAAACGCCAACAGCCTGTTGCCGAGCACCGGCCCCGGGCAATCCAACGGCACGTTTGTCATCAACGGCATCAACGTTTCCACGCCCAAGACGCCGGAATACAATACGCAGGCAGGCGACGCCACGACCAAGAAATACACCCTCGGCTCCTGGCTGGAAGTGGAGGTGGATTTTGGTTCCGGCGCACCCGCCGCCGAGGTCAATCTGCACTACAGCATCCTCATCGGCGGGCGGATGCTCGTCGGCGACCAGACGCTGGTGGAAGTCCCCGCCGGGCGGAATCTCTTTACCGTGGTGTTCGTTTCGCCGCGCACGCTGACCACCCTGCTCAGGGGGGCACCGCTGACGCCCACCGCTGTCCAGAACATCGACGTGCAAATCCTTCGTCCGGGCGTGTCCCAGCCGACTGCCAACAAGATGCTCAAGGAAGGTCCGGCCTTTTACACGACGCTCCAGCAGGTGCCTGGCTTCGTGCTCAACAAGGGCCAGACCCCGTTCGCCATGCTCTGGTACGACCATTACGAGGTGCTCAAGGACCCGCCCACTGGCCGCTAAAGAACGTCGGAAGCCAAAAGGCGACGGCAAAGCCGGTGGGAGGACCCCGAAAAATCCCGATTCCCTTTGCCGACCCGCCCGATGCGATTTTAGCTTCCTCCCCTCTCCCTCCGATACTCGACCTTCGCTTTTTGATTTCTCCCCATGGCCGTTCCTCCCCGCATCAATACCCTGAACCTCGGCACGCAGACCGTCGGGCTGGCTGAATTTCACCGCGCCGAAAACGGTGGCCTCATGCTCAACGCCTTCCGGTTGACCGAGATCCACAGTGACCCCAGCGCCGAAGCCGCGCGCCTGCCTCAGACCCGGCTGGCCATCTCGGAAATGCGCGATGCCCTCAAGGTCAAGGGCGGCCCGGTCAACTACGCCATCAGTGGGCAGAACATGTTCACCCGCTTCGTCAAGCTGCCGCCGGTGGCCGAGGACAAGGTGGAAAGCATCATCGGCTTCGAGGCGCAGCAGAACGTCCCCTTCCCGATTGAGGAAGTCGTCTGGGATTATCAGCTTGTGAGCAGCGGCAGCCCCAACGCCCCGGTGGAAGTCGTGCTCGTGGCCATCAAGAGCGATCTGCTCGAAGACATCAACGCCGTCACGGCGAACAACGGCCTGCGCACGCAGATCGTGGACGCCGCGCCGATGGCGCTCTACAACGCGTTCCGCTACAACTACAGCGACCTGACGGGCTGCTCGCTGCTGGTCGATCTCGGCGCGCGCACGACCAACCTGATTTTCATCGAGCCGTCCAAGGTGTTTTCCCGCTCGATCCCCATCGGCGGCAACACGATCACCACCAATCTGGCCAAGGAGTTCGCCGAGTCATTCGCGGCGGCGGAGGAACGCAAGAAATCCAAGGGTTACGTCTCGCTGGGCGGCGCCTACGCCGACAACCAGGACCCCGACGTAGCCAAGGAGGCGAAGATCATCCGCAACACGATGACGCGCCTGCACGCGGAAATCAGCCGCTCGATCAATTTTTACCGTGCCCAGCAGGGCGGCACCACCCCGGCGCGCATCTTTCTGTGCGGCGGCACGGCCAATCTGCCGTATGCGCGGGAGTTTTTCAGTGAGAAGTTCCAGCTTCCCATCGAGTTCTTCAACCCGTTGCGCAACGTTGCCGTCACTTCCAACGTCAACGTGGAGGAGGTCGTCAAGAACGCGCACCTGTTGGGTGAGCTGGTGGGCCTGGGACTGCGCTCGGTGAGCAACTGCCCGATGGAGTTGAACCTGCGCCCGGCTACCGTCGTCAACGAGCAAAAGATCGCGGCGCGCCGTCCCTACCTCGTCATGGCGGGCGCGTGCGTGTTGCTGGCCCTGGCGGGCTGGTGGCTGTATTTCCAGCGCGCCGCGAGCATCCAGGAAGGCGTGCTCAACGGTGTGAATGACAAGGTGGCCACGATGCAGGGCTACGAGCACCGCTTCCAGGCAATCACCAACGACATCAAGGGCATCGCTGCCACCTCCGCGCCGCTGGCGCAAACCGTGGAGGACCGCCAGTTCTGGGCGCGCATCATCAGCGAACTCAACGTCCGCCTGCCCGAGAAGTACGTCTGGATCACCTTGCTTGAACCGACCTCCGGTGGCAAGCCGGTCCCCATGGGCGACCCGACCAAGCCGCTGGGCAGCGTGTTGACCGCCAACGGCACCCCGCCCCCTCCTCCTGCCCCGACCGGCAAACCCGGCACGGCTGCCGGCCCCAAGGGACCGGCCATCGACGGCTTGCACATCAAGGGTCTTTACCTGCACAACGACCGGCGCGACCAAGTGGTTTCTGATTTCGTGGCCAACCTCGCGCAATCGAAGTTCTTCAAGCTGGACACCAAGAACGAGAGTTCCATCGTGCGCAACCGCGCGCAGGAAAACGACAAGGATTGGGCGTTCGACTACGAACTCCAGCTCACCCTCGCCCAGCCGCACCCGCTCCAGTAACCCGTCGCCAACGCCCGCAATTTCCCCCTCCTGAATTTCTATGAACTGGGTGCGCAACAACAGATTCCTCGCCGGTTTTCTCGCCGTCATGCTCCTGGGCGTGAGCGGCCTCGGCTTCTTGCTCTACACGGCGCTGGGCCGGTACACCGCCGTCGATGAGCAGTACAAATCGCAGGTCGCCGAACTCAAGCGGCTCCAGGCGCTACCGCCTTACCCCGACCAGGAGAATCAGGTCAAGTACGAGGCCATCCGCAAAGATTACGCCCAGGCGGTGCGCGACCTCCAGACCACACTGGCCAACTACGAACCCGCGCCCGAGAACCCGCCACCCACGCCGCTGCAATTCCAGGACCGGCTGCGCCGTGCGGTCGAAGAAACGCTGGCACAGGCGCAAACCGCCGGGATCGACGCGCCCAAGGAGAAGTTTTACCTCGGCTTCGAGCAATACAGCGGCACCCCCCCGGATGCCGCCGCCACTCCGTTGCTTTCCAGCGAACTCAACGCTATCGGCGACCTGATGAACATTCTCATCCAGGGCAAGCACATCACGGCTTTGAGCTACATCAAACGCAGCCCCGTTCCCGGGGAGGCCCTGCCGCCCGGCGCGGCCCCTACTCCCCCCCCCGTAGCCGGGAAGCCCGGCGTGGCCCCCGCCGCGCCGCTGGTGGTCAAATACCCGATAGAAATCGCGTTCACGGCGCTGCCCAACTCGTTCCGGGAAACCCTCAACGCCATCACCACGGCGAAACGCCTCTACATCGTGCGTGCCGTGCTGGTCAAAAACGAGATGGACAAAGGCCCGGCCCGCGCCGTGGACTCGGTAACGCCTGTTGCTCCTGCCGCGCCCGTTGATCCGAATGCCCCGCCGTTGCCCGACAACACGCCGCCGCCCCTACGCTACGTGGTCGGTCAGGAACGGTTGAACGTGGTCCTGCGCATCGAACTGACCAAGGTGGCACCGCCGCCGCTCGCGCCGGTGCGCTGACTCCCTTTTCCTTTCTCCTCCACCCGTCTCCCCCCTAACTCCCATCCCATCCTATGACCTGGGTCAAACAGAATTACGACCGTTTCCTGCTCGCCGTGCTCGCGGCGGTGGTGCTCGCCTGCGCCGGATTGTTGTTCAACAATTCACGCAATTACAACGCGGTTTTTGCCAGTCTCAAAGATCAGGTGCCGCGCAGCAATAAATTCCAGGTCGTCGAGCAGGACAAGGTGATTAGCGAACAGCAGAAGCTCGCCAACCCGGATGTATGGCCAGCGCGCATGATGGACAACCGGCGGCTGCCGGTGTTCGACTCGGTGCCGTACATCACCGACGGCAAGCTGCTCATCGATCCTCTGAGCACCACCGACAACACGCCGCTCCATCCCCCGGTGCCCAACAAATGGCTCATGGACCATGGGCAAGACCTGCTTTCACCCGACGTGCTCACGCAGGACGCCGACGGCGACGGCTTCAACACGCTCGACGAGTGGATCGGCAAGACGGACCCGCAAGACAAGAATTCGCATCCGCCTTACTGGACCAAGCTGGTGTTGACCAAGTTCGTGCGCATCCCGTTCCGTCTGCGTTTCGACGCCAAGAACGGCGATTCCATCCAGATCAACACCGTGGACGTGGAAGGCGCGCCGACGCTCTTTTTGAAGGTGGGCCAATTGGTCACCGGCACCAAGTACAAGATCACCAAGTTCGAGGCGAAAACCGGCAAGGTGGACGGCATCACGAAGGATGTTTCTGAAGTCACCGTCCAGAACGTGGAAAGCGGCGAAAACATCGTGCTGCCGAAGGGACAGGAGGTCGATTCACCGACGACCTATGCTGTCTTGAACTACGTGTGGACCGGCAAACCGTTTGCTGTGAAGAAGAACCAGGAATTTACCCTCAAGCCCGAGGATAACGTCAAGTACAAGTGCGTGGATTTAAACGACACGGAGGTGCGCATCCTCAAGGAAGACGACAAGCAGGATCTGCACATCAAGATGGCCGCCGCGACGCCGAAGTGAGGGAGCGGCGGCCAGATACCGTCCTGCCGTCCATCTTTACTTCTCGGCCACCTTGTGGTCCGGGCCGGTCAGCCCCAGCCGCGACACCTTTTGCAGAAATTCCCGTGCCGCCGGTTGCGTCATGCGGAAGCGCCACTCCACCTGCCGGTCTGTAGGCGTGGTCACCGTGGGCCGCTCGACGAAAAGATTCGGGGCCGCGCTCGCCAGTTGCAGCACCTGATCGGGGTTTGCCTGGATGACCCGCGCGATGCTGTTCGCCGCCTGCGGGGTCCCGGCGTTGAGCACGAACACCGCTGACATCGGCTCGTGCATGTCGAGCGTCAGCCCGAGCGCCTCGCAATCGCCGAGCATGTCGGCGTTGAGCAACGGGTCGGTCAGGTACGTCAGTTCCCGGGGCTTGTGCGTTACCAGCCGGAACGGGCTTTCGTCACTCAGCCGCGCGAACTCGCTGAAAAGCTGCGCGTCACTCTTGAGGTCGCTCTGCAACCCAAGGCGCACCTCGATGAGCGCCTGCACCGAAGCCGGTGATCCGAGCGCCAGGGTGTCCGGGCCGATCTGCGCCACCGCCAGATCCCCCTTTTCGTAGATGGGCAGCCCGCCCACCGCCACCGGCAGCCCGCTGATTCCCACCGGCTGTTTGAATCCTCCCTCCGACACCATCCGCTTGCGCAAAAGGTTATCCACGTCCACCCCGGCGCGCATTTCCACGAGCAGGCAATCCACCGGCGCGTGGCTGCCGTCCACCGCCGGGGCCAGCGCACGGGTGATGCGAGCGACCTGCCGCCGCACGTCGATTTGCGGCACCTGCGCGACCGTTTGCACCAGCCCGGACCACACGGTCTGCCACGCGTCGGGCTCCCTGGATTGCAGGGCGCGGGTGAAATCGGCGTCCGTGAACCGGCGCACGTCCACGGTCAGGATGGCCTGGGTGTTGCTCGGCAGCCAGTCGCGCTTGCCCGGCGTGCGGAACACCAGCAGCAACGCGCCCGCCAGCAGCACGGCGAGGGTCACGCCGACGAAATTGAAGATGCGCAGGTCCTGCTTGTTGGCGTACTGGCTTTCGCGCAGCCACGCGGTTTCCAGGCCGACCAGCCGCTCGTAGCTGCGGCGGTGCTTTTGCGAAACGGCGAACAGGTCGGCGGCGGTTTTGTCGGGCAGGCCGTCGGACGTGTGCTCGCTCAGGCGGCGGCCCACGGCGAGGTACGACGCGGCTTTTTCGTGTTCGATGCGCGCGAACTGGCGGCGGATGGCGGCGATTTCCTTGTGTTGCTCGGCGATGGTGAGCGTGATCTCGCGCTCCCGGGCGGTCAGCGCGGCGTGGACGGCCTGCACCTCCTTGTCGATGGCGTTGAGCCGGGCGCGGACCACCTTGATCTCGCGCTGGTCGTCGGCAATCGGCTCGACGACGCCCGAGCGGGCCATGGTCAATTGCGCGGCCTGTTCGGCCAGCGCGGCGCGGCGGACATCGAAGCTTTTCTGCAACCCGGTGCGCTCGGCGTCGGAAGCGGCGCGGCGGCAGGCGCGTTTCTCTTCCTTGAGCAGCGCGGTTTGCTCGGCCTTCAGGGCGGTATGCTTGGTGTTCTGCTCGGGCAAGGCGCGGGCGCGTTCGGCCATCCGGTTCTGGAGGGCGTGCAGGTGGTCCTGGACGGGGCGGCGTTGTTGTTCCAACCGGTCGAGGTTTTCCTCATGCTCGCGCCACGCCTGGGCGCGGAGGGCCTCCTGCGCGTGGACGGCAGCGTCGATTTCCGAGACCCGCGCCTGGGCGCTTTCCACTTTGCCGTCGAGCCGCAGCAGGTCCTCATAAGCCCCGCGCACGCTCTCGTCGGCGGCGAGGGCGCGCCAACCGTGCCGTCCGAGGGCAACCTCGGCTTTTTCGACGGTCTTGCGTGCGTTGGCCTGCGCCAGCCGGTTTTTCTGGCGACGCAGGCGGCGTGTGACCTCTTTGACGCCGGTGCTGACGAAGTTCATGGCGGAGGAAGAGCGAAACAGGGAGGACAGGGTTAAGAGGTTCTAGGGATGGAAGTAGGGACGGGTTAGAATGTTAGAGGGAAGCCGGACCCTTAGCTTACATGGTTCCAACGCGTTTGCCATGACAACAGGTTCGGTCGGAGCGCACGCTGCGCGTTCCAGATTCTTTCGTCCCTCGGCTGCACCACGCTCGGGATGACGGCAGGAAGAGGACGGACCTCAATCCTCGCTCGCCTGCAATTTCGCCAGGATGGACAAATCCTCCAGCGTCGTCGTGTCGCCCGTGACGGCCTTGCCGCTGGCCACTTCCTTAAGCAACCGGCGCATGATCTTGCCCGAGCGCGTCTTGGGCAGCGAATCGGTGAACCGGATCTGGTCGGGACGCGCAATCGCCCCGATCACCGCGCCGACGTGTTTCTTCAACGCGTCTTCCAGCTCCTTGCTGGCCGTCTGCCCGCCTTTGAGCGTCACGAACGCCACGACCCCCTGGCCCTTGATCTCGTCGGGCTTGCCCACCACTGCCGCCTCCGCCACCGACGCATGGGCCACCAGCGCGCTCTCGATCTCGCTGGTCCCCAGCCGGTGCCCGGCCACGTTGAGCACGTCGTCGATGCGGCCCACGATCCAGAAATTGCCGTGCTCGTCGCGGCGCGCGCCGTCGCCGGTGAAATAGAAATTCTTGTCGCCGAACTCGCTCCAATACTGTTTGGCGTAGCGTGCGTCGTCGCCCCAGATCGTCCGCAGCATCGACGGCCACGGTTTGCGGATGACCAGCTTGCCGCCCTGGTTCGGGCCGACCTCGACCCCCGCGTCGTCCACGATGGCCGCGTCGCAACCGAAGAACGGCACCGTCGCCGTGCCGGGCGTGGTCGGGATCGCGCCCGGCAGCGGGCAGATCATGTGCGCGCCGGTTTCCGTCTGCCACCAGGTATCGACGATGGGGCAGCGCCCGCCGCCGATCTTTTCGTGGAACCACATCCACGCTTCCGGGTTGATCGGTTCGCCCACCGTGCCCAGCAGCCGCAACGAGGAGAGGTCATGCTTCTCGGGCCACTGGTCGCCCCACTTGATGAACGCCCGGATGGCCGTCGGCGCGGTGTAGCAAATCGTGACTTTGTGCTTCTCGATCAATTCCCACCAGCGGTCCTGCGCGGGGGTGTCGGGCGCGCCCTCGTACATGAACACGGTCGCGCCGTTGGCCAGCGGCCCATAGACGACGTACGAATGCCCGGTGATCCAGCCCACGTCGGCGGTGCACCAGTAAATGTCATCCTCGCGCAGATCGAAAACATATTTCGTCGTGCAATACGCGCCGAGCAGATACCCGCCCGAGGTATGCAGGATGCCCTTTGGCTTGCCGGTCGAACCGCTCGTGTAGAGGATGAAGAGAGGTTGCTCGCTGTCGAACGCCTCGGCGGTGTGCGCAGCGGAAACCTCCTTGACCTCGTCGTGCCACCAGGTGTCGCGTCCGGCGGTCATTTCGATGGCGTTCTTCGCCCGTTGCAAGACGATAACCCCCTCCACGTTGCCGTCGCCGTCCTTGAGCGCGGCATCGACGTTGGCCTTGAGCGGCACAACCTTGCCGCGCCGCCAGCCGCCGTCCGCCGTGACGATGAACTTCGCGCCGCTGTCGGCCAGCCGGTCCTTGATGGATTCCGCGCTGAACCCGCCGAAGATCACCGAATGCACCGCGCCGATCCGCGCGCACGCCAGCATGGCAATCGCCGCCTCCGGCACGAGCGGCAGGTAGATGATGACCCGGTCGCCCGCCGCGATGCCCTTGCCGGACAGCACGTTGGCGAATTTACAAACCTCGGCGTGCAGTTCGCCGTAGGTCAGCGTGCGCTGGTCGCCCGGCTCGCCCTCCCAGACGATGGCGGTCTTCTCGCGGCGCGTGTCGAGATGACGGTCCACGCAGTTGGCCGCCACGTTGAGCCGTCCGCCCACGAACCACTTGGCAAAGGGTGGCTTCCAATCGAGCACGACGCTCCACGGCACGCTCCATTGCAGTTCGGCGGCTTCCTTGGCCCAGAAGGCGTCCGGGTGCTCGATGGAGAGCTTGTAAAGCCGGTCGTAGTCCTCGCGGGAGCCGATCCGCGCCCGCTGCGCGAACTCCGCCGGGGGCGGGAACACGCGGGTTTCGTTGAGGTGGGACTCGATGTTCTGGCTGGGGGAATGCTCGCTCATGGGGAAAAGACGGCAACGCCGTTCGGGCGCGACTACCCAAAGTGTCGCGCCCGCTCCGCACTCTCAAGCTGGAAATGATCCAGCCGTGATTACTGCCCGGTCGGGCTGCTCGATGCGTTGCTGCCCGTGCCTGGTCCAGCCGACTTGGTGCTGCCCGCGCCCGAGCTGCCTGCAAACGGCGTCCCCACGGTTTGCCCGCCCAGGCCCTGGCCTACCGCGCCGGTTTTCTGCGTGGGGGGATCGGCATCTTTGGAACAGGCGGAAAGGCTAAGGCAGAGGACGCTCAAGGCGGCGAGGGTTGTTTTCATGCCGCTGATTCGGCAAATCCGGCGAGTCTGGAGGTAGCGGCCTCGCGGCGGCCGCAACGTTCTTGTCACGGTGAACGTCTCGCTGCCACTGGTCGCGCCAGAACGCGGCATCAATCGCACGCCCATGGCGGCGGTGGCTTGCGACCACCGGCGTATTGGCGCAGCAAAGCGGGCATTTGCTCGGGGATCTGGGCCTTGCTCAGAAACCAGGAAGCGCCCGCCGCCATGGCATCTTTCCTCGCTTCGGGTTTGACCGAAACCATCAGGATCGGCAAGTCTGGCCGTTGTGTCCGCACCTTCTGGATCAACTCCATCCCGTCCATGTGGGGCATCTGGTGGTTGCTCACCAGAAAATCAGCGCCTCCGGCCTCAAAAGCCCGGAGCGCTTCCAGGCCGTCTTCCGTGACGACCACCTCGGCCTGCGGCAACGTCTGTTCGATCAGGGCCACCAGGATTTTGCGAATCCATTCGTGATCGTCGGCCACGATGATTCGAGGATGGGGAAATGATCGTCGGTCGGTCATACAACAAAAACTGACGTAGGATGTTACGATCTTTTCCTGTCTTCGTCAGTGGTCGGGGAAACGGCCTTCTTTTTGTGACGGGACGGGCGAGTGACAGTTCCCGTCCCGCGTCCAACCAACGTATTGTTTCCATGCCCCGGACGTTTGGTCATCCCGCGCCGCCCGGTTTTGCTTTTGCGCGTTTCCTTTCTACTGTCTTCCCGCCATGCCCGACGCCGTCGCCACCGCAGTCACCGACCACAACGCCCCGCCCAAAGTTCCCGTCAACCGCGAAACCTTGGCCCAGGCCGCACGCCTGTTTGCCTACCTGCTGCCGTACAAGGGCAAGTTCATCGCCGCGATGGTCGCGCTGTTCGCCGCCACCGGGCTGGGGCTGATGTTTCCGTTCCTGATCGGCAGCCTCTTCAACGTCGCGCTCGGCCCCAATCAAGCGGCGTCTATTACCGCCGCCATGCCTGGGATGGGCGGTGCGACGAACAGCTCGCCGAATTGGATCGAGACGCTTTTCTTGGTTGATGGCGTGTCCAATGTCGTGATCAATCCGGGTCTCCTCTCCTCCGTGCTCGCCGCTGCCAATGTTCCTGCCGTTCACCGGAGCTGGGCGGACTCGCTCATGCACGGATTCACCCTCAATGGCGTGCTCGTGGTGCTCGTCATCCAGCTTTGTTTCCAGGCGGCGTTCGGCTACCTGCAAGTCATCTGGTTCAACGAGGTCGGCGAAAAGGCGCTCGTTCACATCCGGCGCGACACCTACGCCCGGCTCGTCGCCCTGCCCATGACCTTCTTTGCCCAGCGCCGCGTGGGCGAACTCTCCAGCCGCATCTCCGCCGACCTCACCCAGATCGAGGACACCCTCACTGGCGCGACCCCCCAGTTCCTGCGGCAGGCCACGCTCCTGCTCGGCAGCCTCGCGTTCATCGTCTTCACCAGCGGACGGCTCACCCTCGTAATGCTCGCGTGCTTCCCGCCGATCATTCTGGTAGCAATCTTCCTCGGCAAGCGGATGCGCGCCGTTTCCCGCGCCGCCCAGGACCGGCTCGCAGAATCCAACACCGTCGTCGAGGAAACGCTCCAGGGGATCGCCAACGTCAAGGCGTTCGCCAACGAGGGTTTTGAAATCGGGAGGTACACGGCAGCCATCGAACTTTTTCTCACGGCAACCCTGCGCGGCGTGCGCTACCGGGCGACGCTGGTGGCGTTTATCATCCTGGCGTTGTTCGGGGCCATCGTGGTGGTGATGTGGTACGGCTGCGTGCAACTGCAAGCGGGCAGGCTCAGCGTGGGCGACCTGACGCGTTTTACCATTTACACGTCGTTCGTGGCCGGGGCGGTCGGCTCGTTCGCGGACCTGTACGGGCAGATCCAGAAAACGGTCGGCGCGACAGCCCGCGTGCGCGAGTTACTATTAGAGGAGCCCGAGCCGGTCGTGCCGGAATCCGCGCAGACGCCGATCATCTTTCAGGGAGGCAAAACCACCGCCGCGCCCATCGCCGCCCCGCTGCCCACGGCGGTCCCGGTGCGTTTTCGCGGCGAGGTGGCGTTTGAGAACGTGGATTTCCGCTATCCTTCGCGGCCCGAGGTGCAAGTGCTCAGGAACCTGTCGCTCCACGCGCTGCCGGGTGAACGCGTCGCGCTGGTCGGCCCCAGCGGCGCGGGCAAATCAACGCTGGTCACGCTGCTCCTGCGTTTCTACGACCCCGAGCGCGGCGTCGTCAGGCTCGACGGACGCTCGGCGTCGGACTACCCGTTACGCGAGGTCCGCTCGCAGATGGCCGTCGTGCCGCAGGAGGTCCTTCTCTTCGGCGGGAGCATTGCGGAAAACATCGCCTACGGCAAACCCGGCGCGACTCAGGCGGAAATCGAGGCAGCCGCCCGGCAGGCCAACGCGCACGACTTCATCGCCAAGTTCCCCGAAGGTTACGGCACGGTGGTCGGCGAGCGCGGCATCAAGCTTTCCGGCGGACAGCGTCAGCGGGTCGCCATCGCCCGGGCCATCCTGAAAGACCCGGTCATCCTGATCCTCGACGAGGCCACCAGCGCGCTCGACTCCGAGAGCGAGAGCGTCGTGCAGGAGGCGCTCGACGTGCTCATGCGCGGGCGCACGAGCTTCATCATCGCGCACCGGCTGGCGACGGTGCGCGAGGCCGACCGTATCGTGGTGATCCAGGAAGGCACCGTGGTAGAGAGCGGCACGCACGCCGATCTGTTGGCGAACAAAAATGGCCTGTACCGCCGACTGAGCGAATTTCAGTTCGATCTCAATCAACTTGGCGAAATTGCGAACGTCTGAGTCTCAGGCGTGCGAAAAGACGGGCAGTTGCAGGATCGTTTTCCCCGTATTTTTCATGCCAGGAAATTTTTTAAAAGGCGGTTTGACCGCAGGCTTTCCGACGAAGCCCAAGATTGGACAATTTCTTACAGTGTGGTGGCACGAAAGTTTAGTTGGCGTACGGCCTCGGGGAACACCGGAATTTATATGATGCGTTTATGTCGCGTTTCTAATTGAAGACCGTCGGGGTTCTGAGCATGCAACTGGCTACATCACGCGTTAATGGTCGCGTCCTCCGCAAACCGTCTTCTGGCTGTCCTCTGGCTGTGCCTCCTTTGCCTTCACCTCGTCGTCTCGTCTGGCCAGGCGCAGGTTGCCAACGTGCCGCCCGTCGACACGACCGACCGGGCACAGGTGACGAGCCTCTACCGGCTCTATTACCGGGCCAGTTCGATGGTCCCTAGCTGTTGGACCGGCAGCGTTGCAACGGGCGCGCCTGGCACCCTGGGCACCGCTTATCTGCGCGCTACGCTGCGGCGCATCAATTACTACCGCGCCATGAGCGGCCAGCCGGGCAACGTGGTGTTCGACGCCGCCGCCAACGCCCGCTGCCAGCAGACCGCGCTGATGATGTCCGCCCAACGGGCCGTGTCCCACACGCCGTCGCGGGAGTGGCGTTTCTACACGCCCGTCGCCGCCGAAACCGCCGCCCGCGCCAATCTCGATCTCGACTGGCGCGGCGACGAAGGCCCCGGGGCGATTGACCGCTACATGTCCGATTTCGGCAGCGAGAACGGCTGCGTCGGCCACCGTCGCTGGCTGCTCTACAACGCCGTTCACGTTATGGGCACCGGGGCCGTGCCCGCCGAGGGTTCCAGTCACCCCGGCGCGAACGTCACTTTTATCGGTGGTCCCGCGCCCTGTCCGCCCGGCGCGCCGCCCAGCGCTGCGTGGCCGCCCGCCGGGTTCGTGCCCGCGCCGCTCGTGTACGACCGCTGGTCCTTTGCCTACGCCAACGCCGACTTCCACGCGGCCACCGTGCGCGTGACCAAGAACAGCGCGCCGGTCGCCGCTACCCGGGAACCGGTGCGCTTCCAGACGCGCCCGGACGGCACCGGCACCATCGTCGGCAACAACACGCTGGTCTGGACCCTGCCCGGCAACGTGGTCAGCCGCTCGGCGGACGAGACCTATCGGGTGCAAATCGACCGTGTCTACATCGGCGGGGTTTGTCGCCATTTCGACTACCAGGTCACGAGCATCGACCCGACCGGCGGTCGCAAGCTGGCGACCCGTTGAAATGAAAAGCCACCGCGAAGAACTCTGGTTCCACGCCGACCGGCGGCGGCAGCTTTTCAACGTCACGCCCCGCGTCGAGCAATGTGTCGGCGCCAGCGGCGTGCGGGAGGGGTTGGTGCTGGTCAACGCCATGCACATCACGGCGAGCGTGTTCATCAACGACGACGAGAGCGGCCTGCACCGCGACCTCGAGCGTTGGTTGGAGAAACTCGCCCCGGAAAAACCGTACTCGCAATACGAGCACAACGGTTCCGAAGACAATGCCGACGCGCATCTCAAGCGCACGATCATGGGCCGCGAGGTGGTGGTGGCGATCACCGCCGGGAAGTTGGACCTTGGCCCGTGGGAGCAAATTTTCTACTACGAACTCGACGGCAAGCGTGACAAGCGCGTGCTGGTCAAGATCATCGGAGAGTAAAAACGAGCAGAATTTGCCTAAGCCTACCGGTTTTGAGACGCTGATTTCGAGAAGATTTGCGACAACCCGGCTTTCTCGCTCCATCCGTTTCCATAAGAATACTCCCGCAGATCAAAACCAACTATTTTGCAATAGGTTCGCCGCGAAAGAGAGCTAAACCTCGTCTCAGAAAACCTCTGATTTTTGAGACAAAGTCTTGCTCATTTGCAATGGAGTCATCGGAGCTTGTCACAGAATGTCTGGTTTACAAAGCAAGGCAATCTTGATTTTACCCCTGCTGGAATAGATACAAGCCGATCAGATCGTCGCCATCCGCATCGAGGCGGTGGGTTTGGACAGCACGAGCATCAAGGTGCATCCCGATGGGACCGGAGCGCGCAAAAAAGCGGCCCGCAAGCCATCGGCAGATCGCGTGGAGGCCGCACCACCAAAGTTCATCTGGTCGCCGCGTCTGAGCGGTGCGCGTTGAAGCTCTTGCTCACGCCCGGCCAGCGCGGCGACGCCCCGCCAGGCCGCGAGCTTTTGCGCTCGCTTGGTCGTGCGCCCACGCGACGTTGCGCCCTGCTGATGGACTGCGCCTACGAAGGCAACGAGACCCGGGCTCTGGCGCGCTCGCTTGGCTACGTGCCCGTCGTGCCACCGAACCCGCGGCGAACAAAACCTTGGCGACTGAACCGTCGGCTTTACCGTCGCCGCAACGAGGTGGAGCGGCTTTTTCGTCGCCTCAAGAGCTACCGGCGCGTGTTCACCCGCTACGACAAACTTGACGCGATGTTCCTCGCATTTGTCCACCTCGCCCTCATCTTCGACACACTCCGCTTGTGCTAACAGAGCCTAGGGCTTATCTACGCATCCCCTGCTCCACAAAGGTGGAACGTGCAGCCTCCGAGTTGACGAAAGCTGCGCCGGATGATCTCTGAAATCGAAGAGACGGTGGTTTATAGCGATCTCCAGCCCCAGCTCAAGCGAGCTGTTTAAGAAAGATATCGCCCCATGCGTTCATGGCACGGAGCACCGGGGCAACGGTGTGGCCGAGGGGAGTTAGACCGTATTCTACCCGCGGGGGTACTTCCGCATAGACGCGGCGGGTCAGCAGGCCATCGCGCTCCAACTCGCGGAGGTGCAAAGTCAGCGAGCGTTGCGTCACTGCACCGATGGCTCGCCTGAGTTCGCTGAAGCGCAGAGGCACTCCGCCAGGAGCTTCGAGCAAGTGAAAAAGGATCAGCGGCTTCCACTTGCCGCCGATCACGTCAATGGTGGCCTCCACCGAGCAGCCGTAGAGCTTCTTGCGAGTGGCGGCGGTTGGGACCGGACGAGAAACATTGCTCATGGTATCTAATTTGATACTACCACAAAAAATTGTGCCTTCTTGCGCGCAAACATGCAAGCGGTCAAACTGCTTCCATCGCTCACACCATGAACATCCTACTTGTTTTTGCTCACCCTGAACCGCGTTCGCTTAACGGCGCGTTGCGCGACGTCGCCCTCCAAGAACTGAAAGCCCAAGGTCACGAGGTACGACTGACGGACCTGTACGCCGAGGGCTGGAAATCAAAGATCGATCGGGCCGACTTCCCCTCCTTGGGCCCGGATGCTCCCTTGAAGGTCGCCGCGGCTTCCGGGGAAGCCTTCGCCGCCGACACCCTGACCGAGGACGTCAAAGCCGAGCAGGAGAAGCTGCTCTGGGCAGATGTCCTGATTCTCCAGTTTCCCCTCTGGTGGTTTACCATGCCGGCGATCCTCAAAGGTTGGGTGGATCGGGTGTATTCTTACGGGTTTGCCTACGGCGTCGGCGAGCACAACGAGCAGCGCTGGGGCGACCGCTACGGAGAGGGAGCCTTGGCGGGCAAGCGCGCCATGCTGCTGGTGACCACCGGCGGCTGGGAAGAGCACTACTCCGCCCGCGGGATCAACGGGCCAATCGATGACCTGCTCTTCCCGATCAACCACGGCATCCTCTATTATCCTGGCTACGACGTGCTGCCTCCCTTTGTGGCCTACAAGGTTGACCGGCTTGATGCTGCTGGGTTTTCGCAAGTGACCGAGCAGTTGCGTGAGAGGATGCGCACACTGGCGACCACCACGCCCATCCCATACCGGAAACAGAATGGTGGCGATTACCTGATCCCGAGCATGCAACTCCGACCCGGATTGGGGGAACCGGGATCGGTCGGCTTTGCGCTCCATGTAGACAACGGCGATGGCATTGCCAACTGAGCGTGCACATTCGCCAACTTGTCAGGCTACTATGCAAAGATGAAAGCATTTGCAACCGTCTCCCAAAATACTGGTTTCTCGGGATGTATCGTCTTGAGCCGATATTCTTTGTGCAACACCGATGAGACAGAATGGTCTCAAAAACTCGTCTCACGAATCATCTTCTCAAACTCGGCTTGGAAGACGAGTTCGTGAGACTCAGCGACATCGCCGTCTGCGAGAAGTTCTGTCGGGCGCGGGATCCCATCAGATGGAATGGAGGCTGCGGCACCGAAACGGTTGTTCTTGCAACCGCAAGCCGCCCCGATGTCCTCGTGCTGAGAGCACCTCACTTCACCCGCAGGTCGAACGGCAGGCGCGCATAGATTCCCGCCGGATCGTTGAACTGACCGAGCGATTCCAAGTCTTCCTGCATCTGGCCGATCTGCTGGGCCAACGGCCCGGCGTGCGCGGGGATGTGCAGCAGATGGCTCGATGCCACGGGCCGCTTTTCGCCCGCCACCAGCTCGGCCAGCGTTTCCGCCAGGTCGCGCGGCGCGGGGTACTCGACGATCTTCGCGCCTGCTGGCAGGCCCGCTTTGGTCTTGGCGAACGCCAGCGCCTTGTCCAGCCCGCCCAACTCATCCACCAGCCCGATCTTGATGGCCTCCTCGCCCGACCACACCCGGCCCTGAGCGATCTCTTCGACCTGCTCGACCTTGAGATTACGCCCGGTAGCCACGCGCTCTTTGAACCGGCTGTAGAATTGATCGACCAACGTCTGGATCACGTTCAACTCTTCGGGCGTCTTGGGCCGCGACGCGGTGAACATGTCGGCAAATTTGCCCGTCTTCACGCTGTCGAAGGTCAGTCCGTTGCTGTTGGCGATGCCCTGGATATTAGGCAGAATGCCGAACACGCCGATGGAGCCGGTAATGGTATTCGGCTCGGCGAACACGCGGTCCGCCGCCGTGCTGATGTAGTAGCCGCCCGACGCCGCGACCGTCCCCATGCTCACGACCACCGGCTTGCCCGCCTGCCGGGTGAGCACCAGTTCGCGTTGAATCACCTCGCTGGCCAGCCCGCTGCCGCCGGGGCTGTTGACGCGCAGGAGGATGCCCTTGACGCTCGGGTCGTTGCGCAACCGCCGCAGCGCCCGCGCGAAACGGTCGCCGCCGATGTAACCGGTCGCCTCGCCCTCGCCGTCCACGATGTCGCCCTCGGCGTACACCACCGCCAGCCGGGGGGATTTGTCGGTGAGGTTGGCGAGGGTCGTTTCCGTGGTCAGCGGCTTGCCAACCGTCTGCTTGGCGTAGGTGGCCAGATCGACCTGCTTGAAGGTGTGCCGGTCCGCCAGGGATTCGGTGGAGTCGCCGGTACGCTTGCGCAAGGTTTCGAGCACGTCGGGCAGATAGGCGAGTTCGTTGACCAGCCCGGTCTGCTTAGCGGTCTCGGCGTTGACGAGGCCGTACCGGTCGGCGATGGCCTGGAGCTGGTCCGCCGGGATGTGACGGTCCTGTTCGACTCCTGCCTTGAACGCCGTCCACAGGTCGCCCAGCAGCTGGGTCGTCTGCTCGCGGTTCTCGGGACTCATCTTCTGGAGGATGAACGGCTCGACGTAGGACTTGTACTTGCCCACGCGGGTCACCTGCACGCCGATGCCGTACTTGTCCAACGCGCCCTTGTAGAACATCGGCTCGCTGGCGAACCCGGCGAAATCCATCTCGCCGAAGGGGTTCAGGTACACGTGGCTCGCCACGGAGGCGAGGTAATAATCGCGCTTGCTCGGGGAAACGAGGTAGGCGGTGACGGGCTTGTGCGCCGGGGCGTCGCGGAAAGATTGCAAGGCTTCGCGCACTTCCTTGAGCGCGGCGAACCCGGAGCCGTAGCCCTGCGGCTCGAAGCTGCCGGTGAGGAAAATTCCGGCGATGCGGTTGTCGGTCTTGGCGGAGTCGATGGCGCCGAGCAACGAGCGCAACGAAACGGCGTCCTGATCGGCCCCGCCGAACACGCGCCCGAGGCCCTGTTCCAGTTCGGAGGGCGGTGGGGTGTCCGTGATGTTGACGGACATATCCAGCACGAGATAGGACCCCTTCTCGATGGTCGGCTCCTTTTTGTTGGACCCCATGCGCACGAGGCCCACGGTCACCGCGATGCCCAAGAGGGCAACGCACACGGCAAAGAGCACGAGGGCCAGAAACGTCCCGAAGACAATTTTGAAGAAGTTTTTCATCGCGGAGCAGGTCGGAGCAGCCCCAGAATAGACGCGAGTTGTGAAAAGCTCAACTTTCCTCGCGCACGATGGTTGACAATTCGGCGGGATTTTGTTGGGGTAACAGGGTGAAATTCCTCCCGTCCCTTTCTCCCCTGGCGTTGGCTTCGCTGGCGTTGGCGCTGTGCGCGTGCGCCAATCCTGCCAACCGCCGTGAACTTTACAACACTTCGCAGGCGGAAAGCGGCCCGTGGCACGACTACGAGCGCCGCCGCCAAGCGGAAGCGGAGACGGGCGTGAGCGCCGGCACCGCGCCGACCGTGGTGTCCGGGACGCGGGGTCGTCCGACGGCACCCCCGGCCAACTCGGCGCTGCCGCCCGGCACGGCCCCGGCTCCGGGCGGCCCGTCCGCCCCGGCACAGGTGACCGAGAGTTCATCTACCGGCGCGCCGCCCGTGCCGATCAACCCACCCTCGCCGGTGTCCGAAGCTGCGCCGGCACCTGCGGCCACGCCCGACCCGGCGGCTCCGGCAGCAACCCCGGCGGCGCCGTAAGGCCCTGGTCCACGGCATGTGCCGTGGGCTTGTCATCTAAGGGACCGGCCTCTATCGGGCCGGTCGTTGTCGCCTCCCGGGCAGGCAGGCCTTTATTGGTTCTTCTTGTGTGGCCGGGATTCGCGCATTTTCTCCAGGATCGGCGCGACGTTCGGATTCGCCTTGAGCATCGCCGCGCGCACCGC
Source organism: uncultured Chthoniobacterales bacterium (assembly GCA_964236475.1). Classification (GTDB taxonomy): domain Bacteria; phylum Verrucomicrobiota; class Verrucomicrobiia; order Chthoniobacterales; family SZAS-18; genus CAHJWO01. The sequence goes on along the minus strand of CAXSED010000027.1, from coordinate 19,770 downwards.
TTGCATATACCCGCGCTTGTCGGTGGAGCGCGTTGCTTCCGCCGCCTTGACCGACGGGTCCTGCATCGCTGCTTGGTGGGCCTCACGCAACGTCTGGCGTTCCTCCGGGGTCAACACTTCCATCGCCCGGCGCATGCCGCCTTCGTGCTCTTCGGCTTCTGCCGGGGCGGTGGCGGACTTTGCCGGGGCGGACACCGAAGGCGTCGCGGCCCCCTGCGCGGCGGGGGCCTGCGCCCACAGGCTGCCTGCGGGCAGCGCGGCGCAAATGGTCAGGAGAGCAAAGGGAAGACAGAAGGATGTTTTCATAGAGAGAGTTGGTTTCTTGAAGTGGAAACCCTCCGGCAGACGCCGGGTTGCGGAAATCTCGCTAATGGACAATTATGACAATCCGAGGAGTTGCCGCTGCCAGGGCATCAGCATCTCGTCGGCGGCGGCTGGTTTGGCGGCGACGGCTTCGAGCGTGGCCCGCGGCGCGATGATCGACGGGTCCAGGTCGAGTTCGATGGCCACGGCGTCACGCTGCTTGCGCAAGGCTTCGGCGCGTTTTTCCTCTTCGGCGGTCCAACGGACGCCCTTGCGCTTGGTCCACACCGGCCACTCGCTCTCGGGCAGGGCGCCGGCGCGCTCGGCGGCCTCGTAGAAACGCGTGCGCCGTCCGGCCCGCAGGTGCTCGAAATGCGGGGTTTCCCCGGCGGCGAACGCCTTCGCGGCAGTGAGCAAATCCTCGTTGCGCAGGACGTGGAACGTGGGCCGGTCCACGACCTTGGCCTCGGCCTCGCGCCAATGCCACAATTCTCGCAGTGTCGCCGCCGCCCGGCCCCGCAGGATGCCGCTGCCGTTGATCTTCCAGGATTCCTCCGTGTCGCGCTCACGCTCGACGGCGGCCTGGGCCAGCGCGCGGGCGCAGCTCTGCTCGAACCACGTCCAGCGGCCCAGTTGATAAAGGGTGCCTTCGAGCCGGTCGGCGATTTCCAGCAGGTAGCGTGTGTCGTTCTGCGCGTAGGAAGCCATGGCCTCGGTGAGCGGACGGCGTGCCCAGTTGGCTTTCTGCGAACCCTTGGTCAACGTGAGGCCGAACTCCGCCTGCACCAGCGCGGCATAAGAGAACTCCCGCCGTCCGATGAGCCGGGCGGCGAGCATCGTGTCGAACACCGACTCCGCCACGTACCCGCCCGCGCGCCGCAGTAGACGCAGGTCGTAATCGACGCCGTGCATGACCACCGTCTTGCCTTTAAGCGCGGTGTAAAATGGTTCGAGCGAAAAATCCGCCAGCGGGTCGATGAGCGCATGGATGTCCGTCGGCAGGCTGACCTGAATGAGACACAATTTCTCCCGGTAGACGTGCAGGCTGTCGGCTTCGGTGTCCACGGCCACTCGGTCGACGGGGGCGAGGTGGGGCACGAAGGCTGCGAGTTCGTCGGGAGAAGAGATCAAGGGCGGCGGGCGGTCAGGTGGTTCCCGCCTAAAGTGTACGAGCCTAGCCAGAAATCAACCCCGCGCGGTCGTCGGATCGCCCGGGCGCGCCGCCGGTCGTCCCCGAATTGTTAAGAGGTTGTTAAAAAATGTGTTTTTACGATGGACGCCACGCGGGCAATTGCGCTACACACAGTTCTGCCGCGCGGCACGGGTTTTCAAGCCGTTGCCTTCCCCAGCGCGGTTCCCCTCCGAAGACCTCCCCGTTTTGCGTCCCCACTTTATGATCCGCTTCCGTTCGCCCTCGCCCCAGTTCCGGGCCGCTCTCGTCGGCTCCCTGTTGTTTTGCTGTCTGACCCCGCTGGTCCACGCGCAACGCCAATCCAGCGCGGACGCCGCCATCGAAGAAGGGCGCGCCCGCTACGGCCTCGACAGCGACGACAACGCCGGGGCGACCTCCACCACGACCACGACCACCACGACCCGGACGCGCCGCCGCGCCGCCAGCACCCAGTCTTACGACACGGGCCGGTCCTACGACAGCAGCGCCGAGCGCACCGTCGAGCTTGCCCGCTCCCGTTACGCCGCCGACGCCGCCGGCGCCGAGGATCACGTCAGCCAGGGCGACTCCGCCACGATCCGCAAGGATTACGACCTCGCCTCGCGTGAGTACCGCGCCGCCGTCGATGTCCTGCCCGACGCGCCCGCCACCGCCGACCGCCGCAAGATCGCCGTGAAGAAATTTTTCGACGCGACGCTGATGCTCGCCAACCAGCGCATCACCGAAGGCCGTTACGTGGACGCCGAGACCGCGGTCAAGGTCATCCTGCGCCCGGAGTACGATCCCGGCTACAAACCGGCCATCACCCTGCTCCGACACCTGGAAGACCCCGAGTACTACAACCAGACGGTCACGCCCGCGTTCGTGGACCGCGTCCAGAAGGTCAAGCAACTCTTCATCGACGCACAAGGGTATTACGACACGGCGCGCTACGACCTGGCGTACAAGCGTTACGAGCAGATCCTCGCGCTCGATCCTTACAACGACGCCGCCCGCAAGGGCCAGGAGCGCGTGGACCTCGCCCGCGCCAAGCATTTCGATCCCGTCTCCTACGATCACACCCGGGGCCGGTTGCTCACGGAGGTGGATCGCGGCTGGGACCTGCCGATCCGCCGTCAGGGGCCGGACGCGGAAAGCCGCAGCAAGCTGGGCAAGGTGCGCGACGACACCGGCAACGGCGCCATCATGCGCAAGCTCCAGAGCATCACGATCCCCAACATCGAGTTTCGCTCGACGACCGTCGCCGACGCCATCGAATTCCTGCGCCAGGAAAGCCGCCGCCTCGACCTCGATCCCGACCCGGAAGCGCGCGGGGTGAACATCTTTCTCAAGCTGAACAGTTCAGGCGCGCCTGCCGCCCGGGCGGCGGTTGCCCCGGCAGCCGAGCCAGCTATTCCCGGCTTGCCCTCCCCCGAGGCCAGCGCGGCCGGGGGCGGCGTTGCCGCGACGGCTGGTCCTTCGGCCAGCACGCGTATTACCCTGACCATGAGCCGCCTGCCGCTGCTCGAAGCGTTGCGCTACGTCGCGCAGCAGGCCGGGTTGAAAGTAAAGGTAGAGCAGTATGCGGTGTCCATCGTGCCTCTCAACGAGATCACCGATACGCTCGTCACCCAGGAGTTCCGCGTTTCGCCGACCTTCATCAGTTCGGCCACCACGGGCGGCCTGACCGGCGGCGCGCTCTCGCAGACGGCCACGTCGGCCACCGCTACCGGTGGCGCTGGCAGCACGGACGTGACGGGCGTCGGCACGGTGACGATCCAGCGCCAGGACGCCAAGACCTTCCTCGAAGCGAGCGGCGTGACCTTCCCGCCCGGAGCCAGCGCGACCTACCTCGCCTCGACCAGCAAACTGGTCGTGCGCAACACCCAGGAAAACATCGACCTGATCGAAAGCCTCGTGGCGGAAAACAGCCCGGTCATCAAGCAGGTCGAGATCGAGAGCAAGTTTATCGAGATCACCCAGCAGAACCTCAAGGAATTGTCCTTCGACTGGACACTCGGGCAGGCGAACGTCCCGGGCAGTTCGAAGGTGTTTTTCGGCGGTGGCACGTCGGGCGACGGACGTTCGGTCAGCGGCACCGATTTTCCCTTCGTCAACAGCGTGACCAACTCCGTGGTCGGCGGCACGGCGGTGACGGCTGGCAACCGCACGGGCACCTACGGCATCAGCGCCAACGCGATTGACGCGTTGCTCTTCGGCAGCGGCGCGGCAGCGGCAGCTCCCGGCATCTTCAGTCTGGCCGGGGTGTTCTCCGATCCCCAGTTCCAGCTCGTGGTGCGCGCGCTCAACCAGCAGAAGGGCGTCGATCTGCTCAGCGCCCCGCGCGTGACGACCAAGAGCGGCCAGAAGGCCACGATTGAAATCATCCGCGAGTTCATCTACCCGACGCAGTTCCAGCCGCCGCAGATCCCGCAGAACTTCGGCAACAGCAATAATAGCGGCGGCACCACCATCCTCAATCCGCTCACTGGCATTCTGAGCAGCGGCAGCAGCGGCGGTGGCACCTTCCCGGTGACGCCCACCACGCCGACGAACTTCGAGAAGCGCAACACCGGTGTGACGCTGGAAGTCGAGCCGGTCATCGGGCCGGACAACTACACCATCGACCTCAATTTGCAGCCGCAGGTCGTGGACTTCGACGGGTTCGTCAACTACGGCAGCCCGATCCAGACGACCTCGACCAACGCCCTGGGCATCACGCAGGTCAACGTCATCACACCCAACGTGATTAACCAGCCGATCTTCGACACCCGCAAGGTGTCCACCAGCGTGAGCGTGTTCGACGGCTCGACCGTCGTGCTCGGCGGGTTGGTGCGCGAGGACGTGCAGAAGGTCAACGACAAGGTGCCGATCCTGGGCGACGTGCCGCTGGTGGGCCGGTTGTTCCGCTCCAAGATCGACCAGAACATCAAGCGCAACCTGATCATCTTCGTGACGGCACACCTCATCACGCCGGATGGCCAGCTCGTCCTCAGCACCGAGGAGGAGGAAGACACCGTCCAACCGCTCAACGGGCCGGATTATGTCCCGGCGACGCGGATGCAGATGATCCCGAGCAAGAAGTAACCGCTCGGCAGCAACCCGGAAAATTCGGAAGGCAGAAATCGGCGAGGTCCGGTTTCTGCCTTCTCGTTTTGCAGGACCACCTCCGTTTCTTTCCACGCCTTGCCTGCCATCGCCATCACCGGAGGAATCGCCTGCGGCAAATCGACGTTCACCCGGATTTTCCAGGAACTGACCGATGCGCAGACGTTTGACGCGGACGTTTCCGCGCGGCGGCTGCTCGAAGGAAACGCCGAGGTGCTCGCGGAAGTGCGCGCGGCGTTCGGGGCGGGGGTGTTCGACGAGGCGGGCACGGTGAGCCGGGCGGCCCTGCGCGCGGTGGTGTTCGCTGCCCCGGCCCGGCGGCGCGAACTGGAGGCGATCCTGCACCCCCGGGTGCGCGCCGATTGGCAGGGCTGGGTGGAAAGCGGGTTGCAAAACGCCCCGGACGCGGTATGGCTAGTGGAAATTCCGCTGCTTTATGAAACCGGCGCGGACACGTTTTTCGATCAGGTGATCGTGGTGGGATGTCCTCTTACTACCCAGCGGCTCCGGCTGACCCGGGACCGGCAGTTGGCAGACGACACCGCACGCCAGATCATCGACAGCCAATGGGCGCTGGCCGAAAAAATGCGCCGGTGCCACCATGTCATCTGGAACGACGGTTCCGAGGAACGGCTCCGTGCCCAAGCGGCGCTTTGTGCAGACCTCTATCTGAAACCAAGGCTCTAACTTCCATCCACAGCACGGCTACCGCCCACCGGAGACCCCCGGCGGGCCGCCCGTCTGGCGGTCTTTGCCGGACTGGTTTTTTCTTCCTTCGACTTTTCTCCATGAGCAGTGATTCGCCTTCCGCGAGCGTCCTCGAAACCGTGACGCCGCCCCCGCCGTTGCCCGCGACCGTCAGCGTCAACGACCTCCAACGCCGCCCGGCGGACGAACTGGCCGCGCTGGCCGCTCAACTGGGCGTGCGCAACCAGCCGCCCCGCTCACGGCATCCGTTGGTGGGCGAGTTGGTGCGAGCGTTCCTGGCGCGCGGGGTGCTGGTGACGGCGGAAGGTTTCCTGGAAATTGGCGCGGAACCGTTCGGTTTCGTGCGCTGGCCCGAATTTAACTTCCTGCCCTGTCCAGAGGACCTGTACGTGCCCGCTCCGCTGGTGCGCCAGTACGGGTTGCGCGCCGGTCAGCGGCTCGCCGGGACCCTGCGGCCCGCGCGGGACAAGGAGAAGTACACGGCGATTGACCGCCTGACGGCCATTGAGGGTATCCCGGCGGACCAGTGGACCGCGCCGAAGCATTTCGACCAGCTCACGCCGATGTTTCCGAGCACGCGCATCATCCTGGAGAGCACGGCCTACGCCTCGCCGACCGTGCGCGCCATCGATCTGATCGCCACGCTGGGACGCGGCCAGCGCGGACTAATCCTCGCACCGCCGCGCGTCGGCAAGACGGTGATGCTCAAGCACATCGCCCGCGCCATCCGGCTGGGCAGCCCGGATATTCACCTCATGATGCTGCTGGTGGACGAGCGGCCCGAAGAGGTGACGGATTTCAAGAACGAGGTGGACGCAGAGATTTTCAGTTCGACGTTCGACGAGGCTTCGACCCGGCACAGCCAAGTGGCGGAGATGGTCAGCGAGCACGCCCGGCGGCTGGTAGAAATCGGGCGGCACGTGGTCATTTTGCTGGATTCGATCACGCGGTTGTCGCGGGGCTACAATGCGCTCCAGCCGTCGAAGGGCCGCACGATGAGCGGCGGGTTGGATTCCAAGGCGCTCATCAAGCCGAAGAAATTCTTTTCCAGCGCGCGCAACACGGAGGAAGGCGGCAGCCTGACGATCTTGGCGACGGCGCTGGTGGATACCGGCAGCCGGGCGGACGAGGTGATTTTCGAGGAGTTTAAGGGCACCGGCAACATGGAAATCCACCTGGATCGGGAACTGGTCGAGAAGCGGGTGTTCCCGGCGATCCACATCGTCAAAAGCGGCACGCGGCGCGAGGAACTCCTTTATCACCCGGACGAACTGGAGCGGGTGCAATTGCTGCGCAAGCAGTTGGGCGCGCTACCCTCGCTGGAGGGGATGGAGGTGCTCAAGGAAAACATCGAGGCGACCAGGAGCAACATGGAGTTGCTGCTGGCGGGCCTGAAATCGTCGCGCTAAACGCGAAACTAGGTCCGCCTTCCTGCAGCCCAAACCGCCGTCTATGGTTCGACGGTGATCGTGCCCTTCATCCCGGCGGCATAATGCGCGGGGAACGTGCAGACGTATTCAAACGTCCCGGCAGCTTTGGGGGTGAAAGTGATCGTGTCCGACTCGCCCGGCCCGAGCAGCTTGGTAGCGCGGAGCACCTTGTCGGCCATGTCGGGCGCGCGGTAATCTTCCGCCGCGTGCTTGCTGGATGCTTCCACGTAGACTGCGGCATCCGTACCGGGCCGCAGGACGACCAGATCGTGCGCCATGGCAGCCTTGGGCAACGAGCCGTTGTTGGTCAGGGTGATGGTCAACGGTTGGCCGACTTTAATCGTGATGTCCGTGGTGTCGTACTTCATCTGGTCGGTGGCGGAGATTTCTACCTTTTTCGGGTCGGCGGCGCGGGCCGGGATCAGGCCCGACAACAGGGCGACCATGCCGAGAGCAAAGACTGCGTATCGTTTCATCATAAGCATAGGTACGAGCAAGGAGGGACGATTGGTTTCAGCCATTAAACCGCCGGGTGGTCCCTGACAAGTCATTCCCCCGATTTTTGACGGGTTCGGGGCTTGCCATCCGCGGAGCCGGACGACGGCGCGGTGAGCCAGCGATCTTCTTTTCTGCAAGAGAAACCAGCAGGATACCAACGGGGGTCTTCTCTTCGTGGTCTAGCTGGTGTCCGTGTGGCGCGCGAAGAAAAGCCTTGGCGAATGTATGTCGCAACCACCACAAAAAGACGACGAACGCCGACCCGCCGTTCGCCGCAGTGCCTGGTCAGGCTTTTGGCATTCGACTATTGCTGGAAATCAGTGAGCGAAGGGGCCGGACAGGTTCGGGTTTCCGTCGTCTTGCCATCGGCGTTTTTACCGCTGCGCAACGTCCAGCATTCATCCAGCGTGGAGCTGAAGCACACCTCGACGGCCACCCGTTCGCGCGCTTGGTCCATCTGGATGGCAAGCGGAGCGGAAGAATTCGTCGTGAGAGGCTTACCCTCGGAGTCCTGCGGGACGAGGATGTCGATGGACTCTCCGGGAGAGAGCACGCGGCCAGTGAGCGTGCTGAAAGAAAAGCGATGCCTTCCTGAGCCGAGGAGCTTCTGTAAGGCTTCCTGCCAGTCGGGCTGAGGCTGGCCATCGACCTTTACCTGTACGCGGCGAATGATGGCTGGTCCCATTCCCTTGTTGGCAAGGCTCAGGCGGATCATCGGCTCATTGCTGGTGCTGTACTCCAAGATGGGCCAAACCGTTGCCCGGACTTGCTGACGCTGCACGTGGGCCGTGTAGGCTGAAATGCACAGTGCGCAGATGCCTACGAAGGTCGCAATCAACGCGTCGTATCGACTGGCACCGGGCGTTTGCTGGACTTGGGACATGTTGGAACGGTGCTCGCACCAAACTGGCGTCGGCGGACAAACTGTTTGACGGGTCGGCAGGCGAGTCAAAAATTTATTGCGTGCGGGAGATTCAGGATGACTTTAGCAGATCCGAAAAACATCATTTGCAAATATTACGGCAAGAACAAGTTGTGTGATAAAGTAGTCGCCAACTTAGTCGAGAGTCATCTATAACCGTCGGCGGACGGCGGATCAGACGCCTTTCACAGCGCCAGATGACCGATGAAGCTGTCGGGCGCGGGCATGGTGCCGGGCGATCAATCCGGGAAGATCGAGGTCCACGAGGGCACCCCGCGCAACCCTGACCTTGCCGCCCACGATCAAACTTTCTACCTGCCGGGGCCAGCACAGGAGCAATGCGTCCACCGGGTTCTCGCACCCGCTGGAGAACACGTCCACGGCGGGGAAGATCGCCATGTCGGTGCACCGGCCAGTTTCCAATGTTCCTAGATCGGGCCGACGCAAGAGGTCCGCGCCGCCGGTCGTGCCCAGCGCCAGGGCGTCCAGCGCGGACATGCTTTCCGCGCCGTAGCGGACCCGGCAAAGCATCAGCGCCTGCCGCAGTTCTCCAAGCAGGTGCCCGGAATCGTTGGACGCGCTGCCGTCCACGCCAATGCCTACCTTGGCTCCGGCGGCTTGCAGGTCGTTGACCCGACAGACCCCGCTGCCCAGCCGCATGTTGGCGTAGGGACAGTGGCTCACGCCCATCCGGCGCGCGCCGAGCCAGCGCACTTCCTCGTCGGTGAAGTGGATGCCGTGCGCGAACCAGACGCCCTCGAAATCCCAGCCGCAATCCGCGAAATATTCGACGGGACGCCGCCCGAATTGCTCCTGAGAGTAAGCGTCCTCGTCCACGGTCTCGCCGCAGTGGCTGTGCAGGCCCAAGCCATGTTCGCGCGCATAGGTCGCCGAGGCTTGCAGGAGTTCGCGGCTCGCGGAAGTCGCCGCGCACGGGGCGAGGAACACCTGCCGCCAACTGCCCGGCGCGGGATCGTGGAACTGCCGCCGCTGCCGGTCGCAGTCGTCCATGATCGCGTCCGGGGTCTGAATGGCCCAGTCGCCGATCAAATCGGAGGGGACATCCATGCTGCCGCGCCCGCAGTGAAAGCGCACGCCCAGGGTTTCCGCCGCCCGGAACTGCGCGGCGAAACAGTCGCCGCTGCCGACGGGGACGACGTAATGATGGTCGGCGGCGGTCGTGCAGCCCGTGAGCATCATCTCCGCCAGGGCCAGAAGGGAGCAGAGGTGCAAATCTTCGGCGGTGAACGGCTGCCAGAGGCGGTTCATGTGCGCGAGCCACGGCAGCAATGGCAGGTTATTCCCCGGCGTGTAGGCGCGGGCCATCGTCTGGTAAAAATGGTGGTGCGTGTTGATGAGTCCCGGCGTGGCGATGCCGCCGCGGGCGTCGTGCGTGGGGGTATTTTCCACGTGCGGCGGCGCGCCGGTGCCGATGGCCGAGATGAAACCGTTGCGCGACAACAGCCAAGCGTCGCGGAGCACCTCGCGCGCGGCGTTCATCGTCACGAGATAGCCGATGTTGAAGACGAGAAGGTCGCCGGGAGCGGTCATGGCTGGGAACGCGGCAGCAGGAGGTTGACGCCCAAGGCCATCAGGCCGCCCGTGCTGATGCCGCTACTGAAGATCAACTGCATCCAGCCCGGCAGCGGCTTGAGCGCCTCCGGGTGCAGATCGACGCCCAGGCCGACGCCGAGGGAAATTGCCACGATGAGAAATTCCCGCTGGCCCAGGGCGGCGCGGGTGAGGATGCGGATGCCTGCCGCCGCGATCAGGCCGAAGAGCACCAATGTCAGCCCGCCCGTCACCGGCGGCGGGATGCTCGCCAGCCAGCGGCCCAGGCCCGGCAGCACGCCGAAGCCCACGAGCATCCAGCCGCACACGTAGCCGACGCGGCGGCTGGCCACGCCGGTCATTTGGATGACGCCGTTGTTCTGCGCGAAGGTCGTGCTCGGAAAGCAGTTGAGCAACGCGGCGAGCGCGCAGTTCACCCCGTCGGCGAACACCCCTCCCCGCACGCGTCGCCAGTACAACGGCCCGCTCGTCGGTTCGCCGGACAGTTCCGAAGAGGCCGTCAGGTCGCCGAGCGTTTCGATGGAAGTGACCAGATAGATGAAGCCGAACGGCAGGATAAAACTGGGATCGAAGCGCAGGCCATATTTCAACGGCTGCGGTAGCGCAAACCACGCCCCGCCACCCGCCGGAGCTTGCACGCCGCCGACCACGAGACACATGACGTAACCACCCAGCAACGCTAGTAACGCGGCGGACAACCGCGCCCAGGAAAACCGCAGCGCATTGAGAATGACGACCAGGGCCAACACAATCCCGGCGGCAACCAACCCTAGTGAAGGTGAACCTCCCCCCGCCAGCGGCGTCTGGATGCCGAACATGCTCGTCGGGATCAACAACAGGCCGATGAGCAAAACCACCGTGCCCGCGACGACCGGGGAGAACGCCCGTTGCAACCGGGGCAAAAACGGCGCGAGCACCAGCGGCACGACGGCCATGCTCAACGACATGCCGAACACCAGCGCCAGGCCGCCCGTTTTTCCCGCGAGGATGATCGGCGTGATGAAGGCGAAGCTGGTGCCCGTGATCGAGAGCAGGCCGCTGCCGAAACCGCGAAACGACATCACCTGCAACAGCGTGCCTGTGCCGCTGGCGACGAGCGACATGTTGATCAGGTACGCCCGGTCGGCGAACGGCAGATTCAGGGCATGCGAAACGATGGTCGCCGGGGTGATCGTCCCGACGAACATGGCGAGCAGATGCTGGAAAGCGATCAGGATCGCCTGCGGCCAAGGCAGCGGGTCGTTGAGACCGTAGATCACCGAGGGAGCCGTGTCGGCGGAGGCGGGATGGGTGGGTGTTTCCATTTAAGCAAGGTCCTCTCCGTCCACACGCGGAACGGCGTACCAGCGCGCGCCCAGGAACAGCAGCGCGGCCAGCGCATAGCCCAGCGCGGCGTTCCCGGCGGGGAAAAACGAGCGGCCCGGTTGCCGATGCCCGCTGAGCCAGTCGAGCAGCGGCAGGTCAATCGCGGTGTCGCGCCCGGTGAGCGTGTAGGAATGCATGAGACCCGCGAGCGCCAGCAGGCCGCCGATCCCGCTCCAGACCGCCGCCCGGGTCCACTGCCGGTCCACGATGCACACGACGATGGCGGACCAGATCATCGCGGAATAAAGGAATCCCTGTTCCAGCGCAAACCCGCCGCCGATGTACGCGCCAGCGGCGTGGGCGGCGCGCACCAGAGGCGTGTCGAGCATGGGTCCGCCCGGCATGCTGCCGACCCCGGCGGCGCCGAGCGAGGTTTTGACGACCAGCATCGTCCACGCGGCGATGCCCGGGAACAACCCCGTGACCACCGCAGGGAAGTGCCGACGAGGGGTCACCTCGAACGCTTGCGCGGTGATGATGATGCCGATCCAGAGGATGATGGCGACGCCCGCTTCGGCGGGGATCAGCCAGGTGAGCGCGGCCATTGTGCCCGTCAGGCAGATGAGGGTCAGCGCCACACCGTTGAGCACGGAATAGCCCGCGCGCGCGCCGAGCTTTTTCCAGGCCGGGTGCCCGATGTAAATCGACGTGGGAAACGGCGAGCCGAACAGCGCGCCCGCCAGCGTGCCCAGGCCATTGACCACCAGACTGGCCCGCACGGGATACTCGTCGCCCGCCGCCGCCGCCGACTCGATGTTTTGCAGGGACGCCAACACGCCGAGCAACCCGATGGGGATCACCACCGACAGGTAGGCAACGATGTGCCCCCCGCGCAGCGCGGCCAGCAACTCGCCCGGCACCGGCCAGGGAAAATAAAAGCGCAGATGAGCCAGCGGCGCGGCGTTCGCTCCTCCGACCGGCGCGAGGCCCGTCACCCACGCCAGCGCGGTCCCCACCGCCAGCACCACGAACGTCGCGGGCAAGCCGCCACGAATCCGCACCCGCCCGAAAAACACGATGAACACCAGCGTCAGCGTGACCAGTCCCACCACGGGCGCGGCGAAAATCTGGAACAGAAACGCCAGACCCAGAAATCCCAGCCCTACTCCCGCCAAGGTCGAAAGCATCGCCGCTTGCGGGGTGTGCCGCCGGATGCTCGCCGCGAAGAACGCGCAGCCGAACTCCAGCACCCCACCCAGGAAGCAAGCCACCAATCCCGCGTGCCACGCGAAACGCTCGGGATCGGGGATGCCCTGCGCCAGAGCCAGTTGCCGCGCGGGCAACATCACGAGGAAGATGTGCGCGAACAGGCCTGGAGTGCTGATGCCGTAGGGCAGCGCGGTCACGTCGTCGCGGCCTTCCCGTTTCGCCAACGCCAACGCCTGCCAAGCATAGAAAAGGTTGCCCACCAGAAACGACACCGCTACTCCCGGAAGGATGCGCCCGTAAACCAGCGTGGGCGAGAATCCGAGCACCCCCACGCACAGCGGCGCAAGGATGAGGAGTTGCACCAGATTGTTGACGAAGGCAGCCACGAAACCCTCGCCGTCGCCGGGAGAGATCAGCTTCATGCGATCGCGCGGCGCTCCTTTTTCGCCTGCGCGGCCAGACAGCCGACGAAATAAACGGTCCAGCGGGCGGCGGCGTGCGCGGCGGTTTGACCGAGCTTGCGGTAGTCCGCTCCCGGATTCGATTGTGTCCGGTTGCTGCCCGCGCGAAAAACGATGTGCGGCGTGCCGAGCTGCGTGCAAACCTGGGCAATCGCCGCGCTTTCCATCTCCATGATGTCCGGGTCGAGCTTGGCGCGCAGGTCGGCGATTTTCTCGTCGGACACGCCGAAGAGGTCGCTTGCGGTGACCACCCCGGTGAGCACGGTCGGGCGGTACGTTTCCCCGTTCGCAGTGAGGGGTTCCGCCTCGTAGGCCGGGATCGCCGCCCTGGCGAGCCGCAGCAGGCGCGGATCGGGCGCGTACTGCCAGGAGGTCATCTGACCCTCTAATGGGCCGCGCACCTTGCGGTAGACCATTCCCTCCGACGTGAGACTGCCCGCCGCGTGGTGGATCGTGCGGATCGAAACCACGGTGTCGCCTGTGCGGATGCGTGGATTGACCCGCGAGCCGGTGCCGGAAACGAGGACCTCCGTGGGCTTGAAATGATGCACGAACAGGGCCGTGACCATCGCGGCGTTGGTCACCCCGACCCCGGTGACCGCCGTGACGACGGACCGGCCATTCAGCACTCCACGCTGATAAGGAAAGACGGCCAGTTTGCCGGTGGTCGCGCCGCGATCCATCCGTCCCTGAATCAGACGAATTTCCGACGGCATCGCACTCAGGATCAGTGTCAGCGCACGGGAAGGTTTTGGCATGGGACGACGAGCCAGCGGCAACTACCTGAAGACCATTTCTGCCGAAAGCGCGCTCCTTTTACCGGATCGTTCGCCGCAAGGAAAGCGGAAAATTACCTTCGCTTTTTTGCCTTGTCTTCAAGACCACACGCGATAGCAATGGGGCCGTTCGGTGAGCCTTGCCTCACACGAGCCGAGGGAATCGTGATCATGAATACTAAAGGAAAACGACCGCCGTTCTTCGGCGAAATAATGATGGTTTGTCTGGTGCTGGCCTTGCCGCTCGCCCGTCTCTCCGCAGGGGAACCGCCCGTGCCGCCGTTTCCGCAGCCAGCGGTCAAACCGATCCCGGTCAAGGTGATCGTGGTGGCGAACTTCGAGCCGGGCAACGACACGGGCGACGCTCCCGGCGAATTCCAGTTCTGGGCCGAACGCGAGCATCTGGACGAGGTGATTCCCCTCAAGGGAGCCTTGCACCCGTTGCGCCGCAACAAAGACGGTCTCTACGGCATGGTCTGGGGGGAAACGGGTTCGATGATGGGCGGTCCAGCCGAACAGTTGATGGCACTCGTGCTCGATCCGCGTTTTGATTTTACGAAAACTTACTGGCTGTTCACCGGCATCTCGGGGACCGACCCACAAGTGGCTTCCGTGGGCAGCGCGGCCTGGGCACGTTGGGTTGTGCAGGGCGACACCCTGCGTGAGTTCGACGACCGGGAGCTACCGGCAGGCTGGCCCTACGGTCTTTTTGCCATCGGGGCCGCCAAACCCAACGTGCTGCCCAACGATCCGAACAGCTTCGGCGGGGTGACCGACGCGGGCAAACTGAACATGGCATTAGAACTCAACCAGGGGTTGGCGAGTTGGGCCTTCGACCGGACCAAAGACGTGACGATCCCCGATACGCCTGCGCTCCAGAAGGAACGCGGGGCATGGAAAGGTTTTCCCAACGCGCAACGCCCGCCTTTCGTGTTGATGGGCGAGACGCTGGGCTCGGTGCGCTACTGGCACGGCGCGGGCCGGACGCGCTGGGCGGAGGATTGGGTCAAAATGTGGACCGGCGGCAAGGGCGTCTTCGCCATGACCAACATGGAAAGCCAGTCTCTGGCGGGCGCGATGGTAGTGGCATCCAAAGCGGGCTTGGTGGACCTGAAACGCATGCTCGTGCTGCGGACGGCCTCCAACATGTCGGAGCCGCCGCCCGGCGTTTCCGCGACGGAAAGCGTCGGGGATGAAGGACCGGGCCAGATCGCCGCCTTTGAGGCGAACTACCGGGTGGGCGACCCGGTGGTCCGGGAGCTTCTCGACCACTGGGACCGGTACGAAAACGACGTGCCGTCTGCTCCCTCGAAGTAGCGGAGACTCATTCCGGATCGAAGAGCAGGCAGTCAGGCGTCCAGGCCGGGGTGCAGGTGACGATCATCCGCAGGTCGGTCTTGCTCGGATTGCTGATGCTGTGCACGTCCCCGGGACGGATCACGACCGCGTCCCCTACCCCGACCTTCTGGGTCGCCCCGTTCAGCCACATGATCCCCTCGCCCGCTGTGACGTAGTAGATTTCTTCGATCACCGCATGGTGATGCTTGCGGATCGTTACCCCGGCGGGAACGATGATGTCCGCGATGCTGACCTGTTTGGCGCGGGAGTTAGACGGGCTGACAATTTGCCGGGCGACGGCGTGGTCGTCCGCCGTCATCCAGGGCTGTTTCTCGATGTTGATCACTTCCATAGATTTCGGGTCCGCCGTGGCCGGGGGTGTCTCGGCTTCGAGCCAGAGGGGAACTGTCAGGAGAAAAAGAAGGGGGGCAGAGCGGCGGGATCGAAAGAAATTCATGCGATGCACGGTTTCAGGGTTAGCGAAACCCGTCGCTGCGGGAAAGAGAATTTCCGCCGCCGGACAAAACTAAAATCCTTGCCAAGCGGCCGGCGACGCGACAGGATGCATCGTCTGACGCGAAGTGCGCGCCGGATTGCGAGCGGGCGATGGGATAGCAAGGGTAGGCTTTTTTCGCAAATAACATGCGTCTTCTTACTGGTTGGAATTGGCCCCCGGTGTTTTCGGGGATCGACCGATGAGCGTCACCCTGGCTTCCAAATCCGTCGGCCTTCGTCCCGCCGTGCAGATCGAACGGGTGGGCAAACGCTTCGGCTCCGTGCAGGTGCTCGACGGCGTCTCCCTGCAAGTGGCCGAGGGCGAGTTCGTCGCCCTGCTCGGCCCGTCGGGTTGCGGCAAGACCACGTTGCTGCGCTTGCTGGCGGGGCTGGAAACGCTGACTGCCGGAACGATCTCCATTGGCGGCACCTCGGCGCTGGAAGCGCGGCGGCGGCAGGAGATCGGCGTCGCCTTTCAGCGGCCAGCCCTGGTCCCGTCGCGCACGGCGTTGAGCAACGTCGAGATGACGCTGGAAATCTGCCGCCGCGCCGAAGTGCTCTCGCCCCGGCGGCTCTTGCAGGAATTCGGACTCGGGCAGTTCATGCACCACTATCCGCACCAGCTTTCGGGCGGCATGCAGCAGCGGGTCAACATTGCCTGCGCGCTGGTGCACCATCCGCAATTACTACTGTTAGACGAACCCTTCGGCGCGCTCGACGAACTGACCCGCGAGACCATGTGCGAGTGGTTGGGGGGCGTACTGGCCAAGTCGCGGCAAACGGCGGTGCTCGTGACCCACAGCGTGGAGGAAGCGGTGACGCTGGCAGATCGTGTCGTGGTGCTGTCGCCGCATCCGGGCCGCATTCACGAAATCATCACGATTGAACTGGAGCGACCACGGGTGGCCTGGGTCGGCGCGGAATTTCTCGACGAAGTGGCCCGGGTACGGCAGGCGTTGCGCGAAACGGTGCGCGGGGAGGTACCGTCATGAGCCGCTGGCGTCCGGTGCAGGCGTACGCGCTGATGCTGGTGCTCGGGCCGCTGTTGTGGTTGTTGCTCATCCGCGTCAGCAGCTTGCCCCCGATGCTCCTGCCGCCGCCGCTGAAGGTGTGGTCGGTCTTCGTCAACGAGCAAAGCGCGCTCTGGTATCACCTGGGCGTCACGCTCTACGAGGCGCTCATCGGTTACGCCGTGGCCAACGTGCTGGCCGTGGGGTTGGCGGCGCTCTTCATCTATGTGCCGTGGACGGAGGAGTTCATGTCCCCATGGACGGTGGTGATCAGAAACGCGCCGTTCGTCACGGTGGCGAGCATCCTGGTGGTGACGTTTGGCGACACCCTGACGCCGAAGATCATCGTGGTGGTCGTGGTGTCGTTTTTTCCGCTGCTGGCAAATCTGGTCAAAGGCCTGCGCGCGGCGGACCCGGGGCTGCTGGACCGCCTGGAAACGCTCAACGCCTCCCGCTGGGAAATCTTCGCCAAGGTGCGCTGGCCGGCGGCGTTGCCTTATTACATCGCGGCGCATGAAATCGCGTTCACCGGCAGCATTCTCGCGGCGATCATCGCGGAGTGGTTTTTTGCCCGCAAAGGGTTGGGGTTCCTGATCGTGCAGGCCACGGTGGAATACCGGGCGGACCGCCTCTACGCCGTCAGCATGCTTTCCTGCGGCCTCGCCCTGGCCGTGTACGGCTTATGTAAGGCGTGGGAACACTGGATTTTTCGTTGGAAGAGAGGACTGCGTTCGTAAAACCATTACACCTATGATGACGACCATCGACGAGACTAAAACCGTGGAGGATATTCCGATTTACCGCGCTGGCGCGACGGACGCGGAATCCGACCAGGCCTTTCAAAGCGACCCGATGAACTTTCATCTGCGGGCCTACCGGGAGATGGGGTCGGTGTATCGGACATGGTTCCGCAACCGCCACTACGTCGTGCTGGCGGGCGTGGAGGCGAATGACTTCATCTGGCGCAATGGCAAGCTGTGGGGTTATGCCCATGCCAACGCCCCCTTTCTCGACGAGATGGGGCCGGACCATGTGACCGCCCTCGACGGCGAGCACCACCGGCAGAAACGCGCCATCCTGAAACCGGCTTTCGACCAGATTCCGGCCATGCGCTACCTGCCGGACTTCAACCATTGGTTCGAGCACGACATCGCCGAAGCCGCCGCGCGCGGGCCGGTCGAACTCATCACGTTTTGGGGCGAACTGATCACCAAGATCAACAGCAAGACCGTGGCGCAGGCCGAGATTTCGGACGACCTCATCCCCGGCCTCGCCCGTTGGGAATTCCTCATGCTGCGCGGCTTGTTTCTCGATGAGAACCGCAAGGACTACATTGCCCAGGAACACTACCGTCAACTCAAGGCGGCGGCGTTCGGCGTGATGGGGCGCATCGTGGACGAGCGTCTCGCTAACCCTGATCTGATCGACGACAATTTCGGCCGCACGATCAAGGCTCGCATGAAGGTCGAGGGCAACTCGCCGGACCGCGACAACCTGATCAACGATCTCTACCTGATCCTGCTCGCCGGGACGGACAACACTTCCAACCTGATCAACTGGGCGCTGATTTTTACCTACCACACGCCGGAGTGGCTGGCGGCGTTGCGCGAGGAGGTAGACACCTGGGACGGCAAGGATGTCATGGCCCTGGCCGGGATGCCCCGGCTGAAGGCGACCATTCTTGAAACGCAGCGCGTGCGCCCCGGCGTGTTCACGTTGACGAAATACCCGCTGGAATCGTTCGAGTTCGGCGGCTACCACATCCCGGCGGCGACGCCGTTGCTGCACCCGAACACGATGACGCATTACCTGGAGGAAATTTACCCCGAGCCGTTCCGTTTCGACCCGGCGCGCTTCGTGGAGAACGGCGCGTTTGCCCCGAAAACCAACGGAACCTTCGGTGGCGGCACCCACGTCTGTCTCGGTCGCAACCACAGCATGATGCAAAGCCCCGTCGCGCTTGCCCGTGTCGTGCGGGACTATGATCTGAGCTTCGTCGAAAAGCAGGATTTCGAGGTAAAGGTGGGCTACGGCGGCGGGCGGCTGGACAGCGAACTCTGGGCACGGCTGGAGCCACGGCACCGATGAAGATTTTGACGACTCGCAGCGTCCGCTGGCCGTGGATTGGCGGGGCGTTGGTGGCCGCGTTGGTCATGGGGGGGATCGCGGGGTGCAAACCGCCCGCCACCTCTTCCGCCGGGGCGCACCCGTATTCCGTGGCCGAGGCGGAGGCGGCGGTGAAGTCGCGCTTCGACGTGTCCCGCTACCTGACAAACGAGTTCATCCCCGTGCCCGGCGCGCCTGCGCCCGCGCCGTTGAGTCCCCGGCGGCCTCTGCGCCTGGGCCTGAACTGGATCGCCAACGATCAGGTGTCGCCCTGGTTGCTGGGTCGAGAAAAAGGATTTTTCTCCGACGTGGGCATCGACTTGCAAATCGTGGAGGGCGGCCCGGGGCGAGACCATCTCAACACGCTTTTCGCCGGGCACGTGGACGTTTACGTCGGTTTCGCCGAGCCGTTGTTCCAGATGATCACCAGCCCCACCGGCTCCGCGCTGATGATGATCTGCGCCAACATGAAGACCTCGCCGCTGTGCTGGTTGATGTTGGACAAGACGGTGCCGAACGACCAGCGCTCGACGAAGAAAATCGGGCCGGAAGATTTGCGTGGGCGCACGTTCGGCGTGCAGCCCGGCGGGCCGTACTATCTCGGCTACGTGTTGGGCCGAATGGGCATGTCGCTAGATGACGTGAAGGTCGTCAACGCGGGTGCCGGACCCGATGCGCTGATCGCCGGGGCGATGGATTATTACCAGGGCTGGCTCGACAACCAGCCACGGCTTTTGGAGAAAAACGGTTACCACAACTGGGCAGCGTACGACTTCGCCGATTCGGGTTACCCGGACTACGGGGACATCTCAACGGTGACCCCGGCGTTCTACGCCTCGGAGAAGGAATTATTGCGCCGGTACGTGTATGCCCTGGACCGCTCGATGCGTTATCTCTTGGAGCACCCGGAGGAAAGTGCGGAGATCGTCGCCCACACGAAGGAGGTGTCGTCCTATCAGCTCAGCGCGGCAGATGTGATCTGGCGGATCAAGCGCGACACGCCCCTCTTCCAGGGAGACGGCACGCAGCCCTTGCTAGGGTTGGACACGGGCGAACTGCACGATACCGCCGTGCAGATGTACCGCTACCATTCCTTGGAACTCCCTGCCGCGCCGAAACCTTAGCGTCCTGCCGACGTTGTCATGCGCATCGACGCCCATCACCATTTTTGGAAGTACGAACCTGCGGACTTCCCGTGGATCGACGACGCTTGCCCGCAACTCGCCCGGGATTTTACCGCCGAGGAATTTGCCGGGGTGATGGCCGCCTCGGGTGTGGATGGCTCGGTCCTCATCCAATGCCTCCAGACGGCGGCGGAGAACGCCATGATGTTCGACCAGGCCCGCCGCCACGACTGGATTCGCGGCGTGGTCGGCTGG
>CAXSED010000026.1:0-42773 GCA_964236475.1 uncultured Chthoniobacterales bacterium | reverse complement strand
GATCGGCCTACCTTTTTGCGGGCGGCGATAGCCCCGGCGCAGGAGGCCTTGAGGTCAATGAGGGTGTCCTCCATTTCCTGAATCATCAGGCGGACCAACTTCTCGGGGTCCTCGGCCTGATCGAGCATGGAATTGATGTTGGAGTTTACGATGTCGCGGAAGCGGCTGAAGATGCTCATGATGTTTGGGTGTCGAGGTGTTGGCGGTCGGTTGAAGTCAGAATGGACGGCCGGGTCAGGCCATGGTGAACTGGGCGATAAAGGCTGCGAGGCTGAACAAGAGGCACAAGACCAGGATAATGCCGCAGACAAGTTCCTGTTTGTAACTGATCTGCGTTTCCGGGTTGATAAGGGGGCGGGTCACGCGCCGCACCTTGGTGCGCCGCGCCATCGGCCATGCGCCGGTGAGGGTCATTTCCGGGCTAAACAGGAAGGCAGTCTGGAAAGAGGTGTCGGTTTTCATAGGTTGCGAAGCTTTTGGCTGAGTAGTGTGAGTCGTTTAAGTGAGTCGGTGAACGAACGATGCTTTAGCAGTGGGCGTGCCACCCGAAATTTTTCAATGTGAAAGTGTCTGTATATCAATTGGTTAAGAAAATATTAGGGCAGTGAATTTATGTGTTTGCCAAGCGATGAATTGGTGAATAAAACCAAGGTCTGGTGAAATACGCCTCTGATCCCTACGCCCCCGATTCCAACCATCATGATGACCGAGATGGCGTCATGGAAGCATTGGGAAAGTCGGATGCTTTCCTCGATTTCCAGCAGCAGCTTGCTCGCGTGGCGAAGGTACAACGGCCTGTCCTGCTCATCGGCGAGCGCGGGACGGGCAAGGAGTTGGCTGCGGCCCGCGTGCATTTCCTCTCGAAGCGTTGGGGCGGACCATTCGTCAAACTGAACTGTGCCGCCCTGTCGCCGACAGTGCTTGAAAGTGAACTGTTCGGTCATGAGCAAGGCGCATTCACCGGCGCCGCGCGCCGCCGGTTGGGCCGATTTGAGGCTGCGAACGGCGGCACGCTGTTTTTAGACGAGATCGGGCAGATGCCGATGCCCGTGCAGGAAAAGATTCTGCGCGTGGTGGAATACGGCAGTTTCGAGCGGGTGGGGGCGAGCGAGCCGGTGCGGGTGGACGTGCGGCTGGTCGGCGCGACGAACGCCGACTTGCCCGCGATGGCCGAGGCGGGGCAGTTCCGCCACGATCTGCTTGACCGGCTGAGTTTTGAAGTGCTCTTCCTTCCGGCTTTGCGCGAGCGAGGGCGGGGGGATATTGACCTGCTCGCCCGTAACTTCGCGGCGGCGATGGCCAGCGAACTGGGGCTGCCGGGCGTGCCGGAGTTTTCCGAATCTGCGCAAACCGCGTTGCGCGGCTACGGCTGGCCCGGGAACGTGCGCGAGTTGAAAAACGTCATCGAGCGCGCCATCAGCCGGGCGGAGGGCGGGATGGTCCAAGACATCGTGTTCGATCCCTTCCTCGCCCCGGGGAAAACCGTGGTGCGGTCGTCCGCGCCAGCGACCCCGGCGGGAGACGCGCCGCTGCCAGTCGATCTGCCCGCGCTGATCGCGGAACTGGAGCAGCGGCTCCTGCGGCGGGCGATGGAACAGGCACGCTTCCGGCAGCGGGAGGCCGCGACGCTGTTAGGCTTGAGCTACGATCAATTTCGCGGGTTGTACCGCAAACATCCGGGCGCGTTGGAGAAGCCGTCCGCCTGAGCCGGGGAGGGCACGTCGGCGAACCGCCAAAAGGCGGCGCGCATTTTTACCTTCAACCTTTGCGCTTTTTCCTTTATGGGTGGCCCATGGCAAAAAACGTTCTTGGACGCGGTTTGGGCGCGTTGATCCAAACCCGTCCGCCCGGCAGCGCCGGGAACGGGGGCATCACGCCATCGGGAACGGGTGCCATGGGACCGGCGACGGGCGAGGTCGTGCGCAAGATCAAGCTCGACGACATCCGCAGCAGTCCCTTCCAGCCGCGCCACGATTTTAAACCGGAATCGCTCAACGAACTGGTCGATTCGATCCGCGAGCAGGGGATCATCCAGCCGCTGATCGTGCGCAAGGTCGGCGCGCACTACGAACTCATCGCCGGGGAACGCCGCTGGCGGGCGGCCAAGACGCTCGCGCTGAGCCACGCGCCTGCCATCGTGCGGGAGGCGTCCGACCAGGAAGTGCTAGAACTCGCGCTGATCGAGAACCTGCAACGCGCGGACCTGAACGTGGTCGAAGAGGCGCGTGCCTACGCCCGATTGGCTGCCGAGTTCAACCTGCGGCAGGAGGATATCGCCCGTAAAGTCGGCAAGAGCCGCGCCGCCGTGGCCAACGCGATGCGCCTACTCGACCTCGATTCGCGCGTGCAAAAATGGCTGACCGACGAGCGGCTCAGCGTCGGCCACGCCAAGGTGCTGCTCGGGGTGAAAGCTTCAGAGGAACAACATCTCTTGGCCGAGCACATCATCCGCCAGCACAGCACAGTGCGCGCGGCGGAAAAGCTCGTGCAAGAGCACAATGCCCGGCAAGGCGCGACCCAGACCGGCCCTGGCAGCCGCACGAACGCCGCCGCCCGCGCCCTGGACCGGCAAGTGGAGGTCCAGGGCGCGCTCCAGCACTTGCAAAATCGACTGCGCGAGCACCTTGCCACGCACGTCGCCCTGCGCCACGGTGACAAAAAAGGATTGATCGAAATCGAGTACTACGGCAACGACGACCTCCAGCGGCTGCTGGCGTGCATCGGCCTCAAATCAGACGAAACCATCAAAAAATTATGATCAAACGCATCTCACAGGTCTCTCCTCTCCAGCTCGGTACGGTCCTGGCCGTTTTATACGGCACCCTTGCTTTGGTCATTTTCGTGCCGCTTTTCCTGATCTTCGGCCTGATCGCCTCCCACCTGCCGCAAACGGCGAACCAACAGCCGATGCCTGCGGTAGGAATGATCGCCGGCGCTGTGATTTTCCCGATTCTTTACGCTGTCTTCGGATTCATCGGTGGGGTGATTGCCGCTTTCATCTACAACCTCGTGGCGGGCTGGACCGGCGGCATCGAGTTTACCCTCGTTGACGTGGCACCCGCCCTCCCGGCGCAGGGAAACGTGCCTACTACCTACTGATGACCACTGCCGCTGGCATCCTGTTCGGTCTGGCCGCCTGGTTCGTCGTGCGTTACGTGCTGGGCGGCTTTTACACGGTCAACCAGAACGAACGCGCGGTAAAAACCAGTTTCGGTCGGGCGCAACGCTTATCCGGCGAGCGCACCACGCTGGACGACCCCATCGCCGAAACGCTCCGGCCCGACGAACGCGACCGCTACGTGTACCCGCAGGTCCGCGTGATCGGCCCCGGCGGCCCATACATCAAGATGCCGTGGGAACGCGTCCACAAGGTTTCCGTGGCCACGCAGACGCTCAACATGGCGCTGGACCTCGAAGACCCGCAGGCCAATGCCCAGGGCAAGATGCTCGAAGCCGTCACCAAGGATCAGCTCAACACCGGGTTGACCGGCCAGATTCGCTACCGGGTCAGCGAGAGCAACCTGTACGCATACCTGTTCGGGGTAAAAAAGCCCGTCGTCCATATCATGGGATATTTCGTCAGCATCCTGCGCGAGCGGATCGCCAACTTCGAGGCCAAGCCGATCACGGTGACCGTGGCGGTGGCCGACGACGGCGGCAACCTGCCGGTGGACAGTAAGGCGATGCCGGTGCGGGAAGTCACGGGCGTTTCCATCAACGACCTGCGCAAGAATCTACGCGATCTGAACGAGTTCATGGACCGGGAGTGCGCGTCTTCGGTCGCCCGGTATGGCATGGTGCTCGACGCGTCGCTCATCACCGGGATCGACCCGCCGCACGAGGTGGAATCGGCGTTGGCGGCGATCAACACGGCGCACAACGAGGTGTCGAGCAGCATCAGCCTCGCGCAGGCCGGGGCGGACCAGAAGATCGTCCAGAGTCGGCGGGCGGTGGAGATCGAAACTCTCCGCGCGCAAGCGGAGGTGGAGCCGCTCAAGGCGCTCGCGGCACAGTTGGCCGAATTGCGGCGCAGCGGGCCGGACGGTCTGGCGGCGTATCTGCGCAACGTGCGGCTGGGGCTTTTCACCAAGGCGCAGCAAATTTTCCTCGAAGCCAAACGCTGACCCTTTTTCCGTCATGGATTTTCTCAAAGCAGCGTTTATCACGTTCGTCGGCGCGTTTATCGTTGTACCGATCTTCCTCGGGATCATCCGCGCGCTGGGGCTGTATGCCGTCGTCGAGGAGCGCACCTGCCGGGTATACGTGTTGTTCGGCAAGGTAGTGCGGACGCTTTCGGAGCCAGGGTTCTATTTTTTGCCGATCTCGCTCGGGCCGTCGGCGTTCATCGTGCATTTCTTCGGCCGCTGCTACGTGCTGGACCTGCGCTTGGACCAGGAATATCTGCGCAGCCAGCCCGTCAACAGCGAGGAAGGCGCGCCCATCGGAATCGGCATCTGGTACGAGATGTTCATCAGCGATCCGGTGGCGTATCTGTTCAACAACACGGACCCGCGTGGTTCGCTGCGGGCGAACATCAGCAACGCCACGGTGCGTTCGCTCTCCAACATGCCACTGAGCGCGATGCTGGAAAACCGCCATGTCATGAGCAACACCGTGCGGGCCGAGGTTTCGCCGAAATCGGCGGTCTGGGGTTACCGGCTGGGATCGACCTACGTGCGGAAGGTGCATTTCCGCGATGTGGCCATGATTCGCCAGATCGAGGAAAAAGTGGTCAACCGGCTGCGGCAGGTCACGAGTGCCATCCGGCAGGACGGCGTCAATCAGGTAAGCATCATCACCAGCAGCGCGGAGCGCGAAGCCGCCATCGAATTTGCCAAAGCGGCGACGATGCGCCCGCACATCGTCGGGCAGGCGCTGGACGAAATTTCGCGCGAGCCGGAAGTTTCGGCAGCGCTCTTCGAAGTGCTGGAAACGCAACGCGCGCTGGATTCGCGGGCGGCGGTCACGCTGTTGCCCGGTGGAGCGACCGGCGAGGTGATGGCGGCATTGATGGCGACTTCCGGCAACCGTCCAACGTCGGCAGCCGAACCGAAGCGTTGAATGAAGGCAGGAATGGTTCTCCGCACCACTCCGCAGGGTCAGATTGACACCTGAAATGAACTCTCCTTTCGGGAAAGGCGGACTGGCTCGGAAGGCTATCCCTGCCTGTTGGCAGGATACGGCGGTCTGACCCGGTAAAATACGTGGGGCTGCAGCCGGTGGCCGAGCGATAACACCGGATGCTCGAAATCGAGTTCCGCGCACCGCTCCATCCCGATCCGCCGCATCACCGCTTGCGAGCGCAGGTTTTGCGTCGCCGTGAACGAGACGATTTCCCTCAACCCCAACGGTCCGAAGCCGTGCTCCAATACAGCACGGGCAGCTTCGGACGCGTAACCCCATCCCCAATATTCCGTGCCGAGCCGCCAGCCGATTTCAACGCACGGAGTAAATGCCGCCTCGAATCGCGGCACGGACAAGCCCACGAACCCTGCAAACTCTGCTGCGCCTGGTATCTCCAACGCCCAGAGGCCGAAGCCGTGTTTGGAAAAACTCTGCTGGATGCGGACTGCCATCGCGTCGCTCTCCTCGCGGGTGAGCAGGTCGGGATAAAACTCCATGACGCGCGGATCGGCGTTCATCGCGGCAAACGGGACAAGGTCCGTGGGTTTCCAGAGCCGCAGGCGCAGGCGTGGCGTGGTGATGATCACGGCATCCATCGGAGCACCTTACCCAAATTCCGCGTCCTTGCATGACGACCGCTGCCAAGGCACACTCTGGCCCGATGCCATACCGCCCGGTTCTCTCCGTTGCCCTGATCTTGCTGGCTGCCGTTGCGCTGCCCTGTGCGGGTTGCCGCTCCGATCCGCCGCCGCCCGCGCCGGACGCATTTTGCAAGGAGTTTTCCGGTCAGCGCGCCTTTGACCATGTGGCCAAGCTCGTGGCGTTCGGGCCGCGCCCGAGCGGTTCGCCGGAATTGGAGCAATCCCGGCAGTACATCGAAGGACAGCTCCGCACGCTCGGCTGGACCATCGAGCAGCAGAAATTCACCGATTCCACCCCGCATGGCCCCATCGAATTCGTCAACCTGATCGCCAGGCCCGCCGGAGCGTCCCCCGACGAGGCACACGCCATCGTCTGCACGCATTACGACACGAAATTCTACGACGCCCAGCGTTTTGTCGGGGCGGACGACGGCGGTTCGGGGACCGGCGCACTCATCGAATTGGCGCGCGTGCTAGCCTTGAACAAGGATTTCGCGCGGAAATTCGAGCTGGTCTTTTTCGACGGCGAAGAGGCGATCCGCGAGTTCCGCTATGATGCGCCTCCCTACGATGGGTTGTGGGGCAGCCGTCATTACGCACACGCGCTCTCCGCCTCTGGGCGCGCCAAACAGTTCAAGCTCGGTGTCCTCTGGGACATGATCGGCAAAAATGATCTCACGATCACCATGCCGCCCGATTCGCCGTCCAAACTGGCGCAGGGAATCTTCGCCGCCAGCAACGTCCTCGGCACACGGAGCCACTTCGGATATTCGCGCGGGGACATCCTCGACGATCATTACGACCTCAATCATGTCGGCATCCCCACCATCGATTTGATTGATTTCAACTTCCCCGCCTGGCACACCCCGGGCGATACGCTGGACAAGGTCGGCCCCGAAAGTCTGCAAATCGTCGGACAGGCAACGCTTTATCATCTTTGCAAGGTCGGGCAAGAGTTACGCTAAAACGGTTCCAGTCTGTGACGAATTTTCATGGCTTGACAGGCCATTGCTGGCTCTGCTTGACTACTGATCCGCGGCTATGCAACTCGTCCCCGAGAACATCCAATTGGCCGGTCACGATCTGGCGATCCGGTGGAACGATGGCCGCGAAAGCTATCTAGAGTTGGAGGCTTTGCGCCGTGCTTGTCCTTGCGCCGGTTGCCAGGGCGAGCCGGACGTGGTCGGGCACATCGACAAGCCGCACGTCAGCTACGACCCGGCGCGTTCGTTCCATCTGAAGGCTTACGGGATCGTCGGGGGTTACGCTTGGCAACCGACCTGGGGAGATGGCCACTCTACCGGGTTGTACACGTTCGACCTGCTGCGTCGGCTTGATGTGCCGGAAGCCCAACCTTAAACGGCATGAAATGGGTGCAACGAGCAACGTGGGCGATGTGCGCGATCAGCTTCGCGGGCACCCTCTTTTTACTCGATTACACCCTGCGTCCACGTCCGGAGCGGACCACACCGCCGGAACTCTACCAGGTGGTGCAAAGACACTTGGCCGCTTGCCGCTCGGCGGACTTTCCCTTGGCGTACCATGCCTCGGCCAACGAGGTGCAGGAGAAATTTAGCCTCGTGCAGTTCGAGAAGAAGTTGCGGCGCGATTACCAACCGGTCGCTGGGGCGCACCACGTGGAATACGGCGCGGTCCATCGCCCTCGTGGCGAAACCAAGAAGGCGTTGGTGGACGTTTATTTTATCTCTGAAAGCGGCGAGGCGGTCGGGTGGACTTACGTGCTCGTCTTCGAGGAAGGGGATTGGAAGGTCGATCACGGCGATCCGATCCCCGGTTGGCCAAGCGGCCAGCGGCTCAGCGGCCAGCGGATTTGATCACGCCCGGCGCAGCCGCTCGACGGCGGTCGCCAGCGAGGCAGGATCGACGACCGAGATGATTTCCGTGCCCTTGCGGATGCGGTTGACCATCCCGGCAAGCTTGTTGTCCGGGCCGAGTTCGAGCAGGAGCGTGCAGCCCAGCGTATCGAGCATGTATTCGACCGATTGCGCCCAGCAGACGGTCCCCGTGACCTGCTCGGTGAGCGTGTGGCGGATATCGTCGAAATCCCCCACCGGACGCGCGTCGACGTTCGAGATCACCGGAAAGTTCGGCTGCTGCAAGATGGTGTGCATCAGTTCGTGGCCCAGTTTGATGTAAGCAGGCTCCATCAGCCGCGAGTGGTAGGCCCCGGCGACGTTGAGCATCGCCACCTTGCGGATGCCGGCCTCCTTCGCCATCGACGCCGCCAAGGCGATCCGTTCCGCCTCGCCGGAAATCACGATCTGCCCGGGGCAATTGAGGTTGGCGATGTCCACGTCGGTATCCGCCGCCAGTCCGCGCACGACGTTTTCTTCCGCGCCGATGACCGCAGCCATCGCGCCGTTCGTCTCCAGGCAAGCCTCTTCCATGAAGCGTCCGCGCGCTTCGACGAGCTTGAGGCCGGTGGCGAAATCGAACGTGCCCGCCGCCGCGTGGGCCGTGAACTCGCCCAGTGACAGACCGGCTGCCGCGGCGACAGAAAAGTCGCCCACTTCTGCTCGCAGGGCAGCTAGGGTGGCCAAGCCATGGACGAAAAGCGCGGGTTGGCAATTGGCCGTTTGGGTCAATTCGTCGAGTGGACCCTCGAAGGCGAGTTTGGTCAACGGGCGGTTGAGAATGGTGTCCGCCTGGGCGAAAAGAGCGGCGGCAACAGGCGAGTGCGTGCACAGTTCGCGGCCCATGCCGACGGCCTGCGAACCCTGCCCGGAAAAGAGGAGTCCAATGTGTTCTGGCATCCGGGATTAAAAAAGAGTTTGAGCTTTTGTCAAAAAGAGGAATAGTTTTCGCCCCTATGCCAAAGTCCGTCGCCCGCCGCAAAACCAAGAAGTCCGCTGCCAAACGTTTCAAAATCACGGGCACGGGCAAAATTCTTTTCTCGCACAGCTCCCGCCGCCACATCCTGCAAAGCAAGAGCGCCAAGCGGAAACGCCAACTCGCCAAGCGCGGCGTCGTTCACAAGACCGACATGAAGCGCATTAAAGATTGCTTGCCGTTCGCCTGATCCGTCCCGACCCCAATTTAGTTTCAACGATTTCCAGTCATGCCAAGAGCCACCAACGCCCCAGCCAGCCGCGAACGCCGTAAGCGGGTCCTCGATCAAGCCAGCGGTTACCGCGGCCGCCGCTCCAAGCTTTTCCGTTACGCCAAAGACGCGACGATGAAAGGCAAATACTGGTCGTACCGCGACCGCAAGACGCGGAAGCGTAATTTCCGCATGCTCTGGATCGCCCGCGTCAACGCGGCGGCCCGGGCTAACGGTCTGACGTACAGCCGTTTCATGGAAGGCGTCAAAGCGGCGGGCATTGATCTCGACCGCAAGGTGTTGTCCGATCTGGCCATTACCGAAGATGCCACGTTCCAAGCCATCGTGGCCAAGGCCGTGGACGCTTTGAAGACCAAGTCGCAAGCCGCCGCCTGATCCTGATCTTCCCTGATCGCGCCGCCTTGTCTGCCCCCGCAGGCAGGTCGGCGCGATTTTTTTGCCATGCTCGCAGAACTCGAAAACCTTTCGTCCCAAGGGCAGGCGGATATTGCCTCGGCAGGGGACGCCGCCGCGCTCGAAGCGGTGCGGATCAAATATTTCGGTCGTCAGGGTTCGCTTGCCCAGCTTGGCGAGGGCATGAAGACTGTGTCCAAGGAGGAGCGGCCACTGGTCGGTCGGCGGCTCAACGAGGTTCGGCAGGCGTTGACCACCGCGCTCGAAACGCGGGCGGGGCAGTTCACCGCTGCCCAGGAGTCCAGCGCGTTGGTTGGGCTGGACCTCAGCTTGCCGGGGACGGTTGGTCTGCCGGTTGGCAGCTTGCATCCGTTGACGCAGTTGCTCGACCGGGCGGTGCAGATTTTCCGCCGCATGGGTTTTGCCTTGGCCGACGGCCCGGACGTGGACGACGAATGGCATTGTTTCGACGCGCTCAATACGCCCGCCGATCACCCAGCTCGCAACGAACAGGATACGTTTTATTTGCCCGATGGCCGGTTGCTACGCACGCATACCTCCACGGTGCAGATTCGCACGATGGAAACCCAGCCGCCGCCGGTGCGGATTATTGCCCCCGGCGCCGCCTATCGCCGTGACGAAGTAGACGCGACCCATTTGGCCCAATTCAACCAACTGGAAGGATTGTACGTGGACGGCGACGTGAGCTTGGCGGATTTGAAGGGCACGCTGGAATTTTTCTTCCGCGAATTGTTCGGTCCGAAAACGGCGGTGCGTTTTCGCCCGCATTTTTTCCCGTTCACGGAGCCGAGCTTCGAGATCGACGTGAAGTCCGACGCGCTCAAGGGCGGCAAATGGCTGGAAGTCGCTGGCTGCGGCATGGTGGATCCGGCGGTCTTTCAGGCGGTCAACACGAAACGCGGCGACGAGGCCTACGATCCAGAAGCGGTCACAGGTTTTGCGTTCGGTTTCGGACTGGACCGGCTGACGATGATTCTGACCGGCCTGCCAGACGTGCGGATGCTCGTGGAAAACGATGTGCGGCTGCTCGGGCAATTCCGCTAACGTGTGAATTGCGATCCGTTGGCGCGTTGGTATCGCTGGCTAGAATACGCCGGGATGGGACGCGCGCTGGAACGTCGCCGATGCGAATTCCTGCCGGAAATGGCGACTGCCCGCCGGGTATTGATCCTCGGCGAAGGCGATGGCCGATTCCTGACCTTGCTGTTGCAAGCAAACCAAGGCGTAGAAATCGACGTGGTGGACAACAGTGCGAAGATGCTCGCCCGTGCCGAGCGGCGCGCCTGTGCCACGGTCGAAACCAATGCCAGCAAGGTACGTTTCCACCATGCGGACGCTCGCTTGTGGATACCGCCTGCCGAGACGAATTACGACTTGGTCGTCACGCACTTTTTCCTCGATTGCTTCGAGGAAAGCGAACTGGCTCCGATGGTCCGGCAATTCGCAGCAGGCGAGAAGGAGTGTCGCTGGATCGTCTCAGAGTTTCGTCAACCTGCGAGCGGCTTTTCGGCGTGGCGCGCCCGGCTTTGGATCGGAACGCTTTACCGGCTCTTCGGTTGGACGACCGGGCTGCGCGTCCGGCGATTGCCCGATTATGGCTTCATTCTCAAACAATGCGGCTTTCGGCGAATTGAAACAGTCATCTCGGAGTGGGGATTGCTGACCTCCGAACTCTGGGAGCGACCCTGAGGGTTTTTACGTTTGACGCCCCGGCGGGCGCGCGTTTACCTTCCCGCACCCCGAAGTCATAGGAGCAGGCTCCCGCCGGATTGCCTACGTTGGAATGACGCAACCTCGCCGCAAGGCGGGCACGGCGGTTCCGGCGCAGGCTTTTTTATTTTTATGGAAGATCAACTCGCTTACGTACTTATCACTCCTCATTCGATCCGGAAGTCCCGGACAGGACCTATCCTTTCGCGTTTGATCTCCCGCAGCGGTCTTGATCTGGTCGACGCCCGCATGTTCGCTCCCAGCCGCGAACTTGCCGAAGCTTATGCCGCCACGGCGGTCACGGAAAATCCCAACCCGCGCCATCGTGCCACGCAGGAGCTGATCCGCCAGTACATCCTGACCCACCTCGCGCCGGATGCCACTGGCCGGAAGGCGCGTTGTCTGATGCTCGTTTTCAGCGGGACGGACGCCGTGGGGCGCATCATGAACACCGTGGGTCACATCGTCCACGAACGCACCAGCGCAGAGACGATCCGCGACACCTACGGCGACTACATCGCCGATGCTTCCGGCAACGTGACGTATTTTGAGCCTGCGGTGCTCGCCGCTCCGACGGCGGCGGCGGTCGAAAGCAGCCTGAAACTATGGGCTTCGTTTTCCGACCAAGACGGCGGGTTGCTCGAAGACGTGATCCCGTTCCCGGCGGGCGCACAGGTGGAAAAGACTCTGGTGCTCATCAAACCGGATAACTTTACGTTCCCCAATGCCCGGCCCGGCGGCGTCATCGACCTGTTCTCGCGCACGGGACTGAACATCATCTGTTTCCGTGCCTTGCACATGAGCGTCACGCAGGCAGAGGAATTCTACGGCCCGGTGCTCCCGGTGCTCGAAGACAAACTCAAGGAACCGAGCGGCAAGATGGCCAAGCTCGCGCTCGAAAAGGAGATGGATTTCCCGATCAGTGCAGACACCGAGAAAAAACTGGGTGAACTCCTAGGACCGATTAATGGGCGTAATAACTGGGAGACCATCGTGCAATTCATGAGCGGCAAGAGGCCCGACCAATGCACGACCGACGAGGAGCGTCAGCATCCCGGCAGCGAAAAATGCGTGGCGATCATCTACCAGGGGGTGGATGCCGTGCGCAAAATCCGCGACGTGCTCGGGCCGACGGACCCACGCAAGGCGCAGGCGGGCACGATTCGCAAGGAATTCGGCCAGACGATCATGATCAACGCCGCGCACGCCAGCGACTCCAAAGAGAACGCCGCCCGCGAGATGAAAATCATCCGGATCGAGGAAAATCACTTCCGCACCTTGATTGAAGACACGTATCGCGGTTAGTTCCCGACTCCCGGTTTTCAACCCTATCACCTTTTAGACCCCTTTATTGCCATGGAACTTTCCGAGCGCGCCACCAGTCTTACGCCATCCCTGACGCTGTCCATCGACAGCAAGGCGAAGTCCATGATCGCCAGCGGCCAGGACGTGTGCGGCTTCGGCGCGGGCGAACCCGATTTCGACACGCCCGAGCACATCAAAGCCGCCGCAATCGCCGCCTTGCAGGCCGGGTTCACCAAGTACACGCCCAGCAGCGGTCTGCCCGAGTTGCGCCAAGCAATTTCCGACAAGTTCAAGGCGGATAATGGCCTGAACTACAAGCCGAGCCAGATCATCGTGAGCAACGGCGCGAAGCACTCGTGCTTCAACGCGATCCTGGCGACCTGTCAGCCCGGCGACGAGGTGCTGATTCCTTCCCCGTACTGGCTGAGTTATCCCGAGATGGTCCGCCTCGCTGGGGCCGAACCGGTGTTCGTGCCGACCACCGAGGAGAACAACTGGAAGATGACGGCGGCAGATTTCGAAAACGCGATGACCCCGCGCACGAAGATGGTCATCATCAACTCGCCGGGCAACCCGACCGGCGCGGTGTATACCCGGGCGGAGTTGGAGGCAATTGCCGAGGTGGCTATCGAGGAGGAAATCCTGATCCTGAGCGACGAGATTTACGAGAAGCTCGTTTACGATGACACCGAGCACATTTCCATCGGTTCGCTCTCGCCGGAAGCGCATGACCTGACGATTACGATCAACGGATTCAGCAAAGCGTATGCGATGACCGGCTGGCGGCTGGGTTATCTCGGCGCGCCGGAAGCGATTGCCAAGGCAATTGATTCGCTCCAGAGTCACAGCACGTCGAATCCTTGTTCGTTCTCGCAAAAGGGCGGGCTGGCCGCCATCACTGGCGACCAGGGGATGGTGTCCGACATGCGCGACGAATTCAACGTCCGACGCGATTACATGTATGACCGCCTATCGAAAATCGCCAACGTTTCGGTGTCGAAACCAGCGGGCGCGTTTTACATGCTGGTCAACATCGGCAAGCTGGGGCTGAACTCCACGAATTTTAGCGACCGGCTGTTGAGTAAAGCAGGTGTCGCGGTCGTGCCGGGGGTGGCGTTCGGCGATGACCGCACGATCCGTCTGAGCTACGCGACGAGTCTGGATATCATCAAGCGGGGCCTGGATCGTTTCGAGGACTTCTGCCGTAGCGTTTGAGGAGTGGTGGACCTTCGCCGCGCAACCGGCAGCGGTTGCGCGGACTTTTAGGTGAAACTCAGATTCTGCACGCCAGCAGCAGCGGCGGCGTTCAGCACACTGATGATCCGGTCCTGCCGGGTTTCTGGTGCGGGTTGGATAATCACCGGGTCTTTTTTGCCATAGCTCATTAGTTCCTTGAGATGGTCGCGGGTGAGCGGCAGGTCCGGACTGGTGGGCAGGTCGTAGGCTTGGCCGTTGATCTCGACCGTGCCGTCCGCGCCGATGGCCACGATGATGGGTTGAGGGAGAGTGTCGCTCGACGAAGCGGCAACCCCGCTGGGCAAGTTGATGCTCAGCTCCTTTTCGGCGACCTGCATCCCGGCAGACGCCATAAAAAAAAGCATCAGCACGAACACCACGTCCACCATGGGCGCGATCTGAAACCCGATGTCGCCATCTTCGGAGCCTACGGAACCAGCCATAAAAAGGGGATCATTGGCAATGCGGCGAGCTTACCGCGCAGCAACGTTCGTCTTGGGAGCTTCCTTGTCCACGACGGAAAACGTGACGTTCTTGATGTGAGCCTGTCCTACGGCGATCATCACCGCCCGGGTGAAGTCGTACCGCGTTTGTTTGTCCGCACGGATCAGGACCCGGACCGCCGGGTTCGCCTCGGCATGTTCGGCCAGCATCGGAGCAAGGTCGGCAGGAGTAGCGTAGTTTTTTTCGTCCACTGTCACCGTGCCGGTGTCGTTCGCAATCACCCAGGAAATATTGATGATGACTTGGCCTTTGTTTTTTGAGGCCGCGTTGCCGTCCGCTGCGATGGGCAATTCGATATTTTTCGTGGATTGCAGCACTTCCGTCGAGCTGATGGACATGAAAAACACCAACAACACGAGTAACACGTCGATCATCGGCGCAATCTGAAAATCCGGGTCTTCCTCCGGCATTTCCCGCACCAAATTCTTGCGAATCCGGCGTTTGTCCTTAGCGCGCTTCTCGCTCATGGATTCTGCAGAGACCTATTGTTTCCAGGCCAGCGTCGCACCACAGTGCGGACACGGCGTCTGCCCCGGGCTGATCGCCGCGTTGCACACCGGACAATTCGTGGTGAGCGACATCGAAACGGCCCGCTGGTCGTTCTCGGTGAGGCTCATGGCGCCTTCACCGGCGCTGAAATTTTCGCCGATGCGCACGCCCTGGAGTTCCTCGAAGGGCACGTCTTCCACGAGCGAGTTGAGCCGGTCTTCGGCGTTGACAATCGCCATCTGGGCGCGGTTGCGGAAAACGTAGTAGCTCACGAACGCCGGGATCGCGATGAAAAGGCCGCTCGCGGTCGCCAGGAGCACCTCGCCGATGCTGCTCGCCAGCGCGCGGGGATCGCTGATCCCGCTGCCGCCCAACACGGTGAACGCTTTCATCATGCCGATGACCGTGCCGAGCAGCCCGATCATGGGCGAGACGACCCCGATGACCGAGAGATAGCTGTTCCGGGTACGGAGAATTTGGGCTTCCCGGAGGCCGTGCTCGGCCAAGGCATCGTCGAACACGTCCTTGCCGCGCCCGATCCGTTCCAGACCGGCCTTGAGCACGTTGGCCAGATAATTACGGTTGGCGTTACAGATTTCCCAAGCCTCCTGATAATTGCCATCGGCAAGCACCTGACGCAGAGAGCTCAGGAGGGGAGGAGGCGCGAGGCGGTCGTTGCGCAACGTCAGAATGTTCTGGATGACGAAGGTTACCATGGTGATAGACGCGCCGAGGATGGCGGCCCAGATGGCCAGCCCCAGAGGGCCACTGTCGAGAATGGTTCGCAGGACGCTTTTCGGAGGCGGGGCCGCCGTGCCGGGAGCAGCAGCGGCTTCCTGTGCATGGAGGCCATGAGCCGACAGCAGCCAAACGCCGCCGAGAAGACACAGGAAAAGCAGCAGCCGCAGGTAGGATTTGTTCATGGAGAGAGGAGAAGGCAGGACCGTAGCACGCGCCGTGGCAAAGATTTAGCGAAGTTGCGCCACCAAATCAAGGCACGGAAAGGTCTTTGTGCGCGGCACGCAAGGCGTCGGCACGCTGCTGGGCGCGGACGGTGGTCGGAGCATCCTGGTAAAATAACGTCACGGTGCGCAGGTAATCTTGCAGGGCATCGGCGGGCTGGCCCTCCTTTTCTTGGAGCTGCCCGAGGAGATAAAACGCCTGTCCGTAAGCCACTCCGTCGGCACGGGAAACCTCGGTGGGATTTTTGAGCGCGGCGGCGACAATCGGCTCGAGTTGCTGACGGGCGGCAGGAAAATTGACCTGCGCCATGGCGATACGCGCCTGTCCCAGCCCGAACCGCAACGAGCTGCTGCCCGGGTAGAGCTTGCGGAAATCGCTGTACGCGCTTTCGGCACGGACTAGGTCGTTTTTCTCGATGTAGATATCTCCGAGTACCGCGAACGACTGGCGTGCCCAGTCGGTCGGCAGCGCGCGAAACTGCTCGGTGATCGGCTTAAAAATGGCGAGTGCCTTGTCCCAATCCCCGGCGGCGTAGGCCGCATTGCCGGCCTGGAAGGTCGGCGGAGGCGCGGCTTCGACACGGGTAAGCAGGCTCAGATCAAAACCGATCTGGCCGGGAGCGCCAGAAGTAGTGGTCAGGTTGATCATCACGGAGTTGCCGGTCATGCCGGTGACCTTGCCCTCCTGCGCATGATTGTCCTTGAAAAAGAGCTTGTCCTGGGCGGAAGCCACCGAAACCAGAAACCACGCGCCGAGGCCCGCGATCAGCAGCCGGATGGAAAACATGAAGAACGGGGGGAACCGCATGGACGCCGCCAATGTAAAAAACACCGGCGAAAAATCAACTGCGGAACGCCGCCTGCCTGTGCTAAAGTGTGTCCCTATGATGGTTAATCTTATGCGCACCAACCAACGGTGGTTGATGATCGTGATCTCCGTGTTGGTGCTGACCTCGTTCGTCTGGTTCATGAGCGACCGCACGCACAGCGATGCACTGGCAACCGATCGCATCGGCAAAATGTATGGCCGCACGCTTTCCCTGACCGAATTGCAGCGGACCGAACGCCAGCTTCAGATTGCGGCCCGGCTCGGGCTGACTCACCTGACGCAGCGGGAAGCCTACCAGGGCGGCGAAGTGGAGGCGGCGCTCAACGATCTGGTGCTCCAGCACGAGGCGGAACGACAGAACATCTTTCCCACCGACGAGGAGGTGTTGGCCGCCGAGATGCAGTTGCCGGCGTTCCAGGGGGCGAACGGCGAGTTCGATTCCGGGAAGAAGGACGAGGTGATGACCAACCAGTTGACTCCCAATGGTTTCAGCTCGAATCAGCTCGACGAGTTGGTGCGGCAGGATTTGCAGGTGGCCAAGCTGCGTCAGATCGTCGACGCGCCGGTCGTGGTGAGTCCGCTGGAAGTGCGCCGGGCCTACGAACAGCATTATGCCAAGACCGAAGCCAGCATCATCCGGTTCCAGAAGGCGGACTTTGCCGCGACTGTGGCGGAGCCGACCGCAGACGAAATCAAAAAATATTACGACGAGCAGAAGGACCATCTGACCCAGCCCGAGCGACGGAAGGTGCAGTACGTCAAATTCGGTCTCGACGATGCGCAGAAGAAGCTCGCCAACAAGGAACGGATGGACGCGCTGAAGCCGCAGGCAGATCAGGCGGTGCAGTTTCTGGAGCAACTCCTCGAACAAAACGGCGGCGCAATCACCCCAACCAAACCCTCATCGGTCAAACCCGACGACCAAGCCGCCGCCTCGAAGGCCCGGGAAAAGTACCTCGCCGCCGTTGCCGCTGCCAAGCTGACGGTCAAGGAAACGGGCGAATTCGAGGAAAACCAAGCGCCTGCGGGCGAGGCCGCGACCATCCCGGGGTTTGCGGAGGCCGCGTTCAAGCTGACGACGGCCAGCCCGGACAGCGATGTGCCGCTGGAAACGGCGGACGCTTTCTACGATCTGCACCTGAGCGGTCTGGTGCCCGAGCGTCCGCTGACGCTGGACGAAGCACGCCCCAAGATTATCGCCTCCCTCAAGGACGAACGCGCCACCGCCGCCCTTGCAGCCAAGGCGGAGGAGATTCGCGGGAAGATCGTCGAATCGCTCAAGGCGGGTCACACCCTGCCCGAAGCGGGGAAAGAGGTTGGCCAGAACGTGCAGGAACTCGCGCCTTCTTCCGTGGCGGAACCCAATCGCACCACGCCGGATGCGAGTGCTGTTGCCGTCGCCGCCCAGGAACTCGGAACCGGTGAACTGAGCAAGTTCGTGCCCACCAGCACGGGTGGCTTGCTGGTCTACGTTCGCGCGCGCCAAGGGATCGACGAGGCAAAATTCGAGAAGGACAAGAACATGGTTTCAATGAACCTGCGTCGGCAAAAGGTGAGCTATTACTTCTACGAATGGCTGCGGGCGAACCGCGAGGCGTCGGGTGCACAAATCGACAGCCGACTGCGAGGCTGATTACTCAGTGAGCCGAGACCCGATGGACCTGGAGGAAGTTTTTGACGACGGACATTCTCATCTTGCGCTGGGCGAGCTGGAGGAAGCGGTCGAGGATTACCGCCGTTGCGTGGAGATGGACCCGGGGTTTTTCGACGGCTGGCACGCGCTCGGAATGGCGTTGATGAAAATCGGGCGTTATCCCGAAGCCATCGTGGCGGGAGAAAAGGCGGTCGGGTTGAGGCCGAACGACCAGTTGGGCTGGTCGAGCCTGTCGCTGTTTTATGTGCGGAACGATCAGATCAAGGAAGCTGAAGCTGCCGGAGCGAAGGCGCGTATCCTGTCGTGGGGCGGCAAAGTCGAGCGCGAAGACGGGTCGCGTCCGTTGGACAACCTGACCCGTTCCTGACCGGCGGACCGGAGGGGCATTTATTTCGTTGTGAAAGACACTTTTTTTCTTACCACCGCTATCGACTATACCAACGGTGCACCGCACCTGGGGCACGCTTACGAGAAGGTGTTGGCCGACGTGCTGGCGCGGTATCATCGGCTCAAGGGCGAGGATGTGTTCTTCCTGACCGGGGTGGATCAACACGGGCAAAAGGTCCAGCAATCCGCCGAAAAACAGGGCGTGCCGCCGCAGGAATTCGTGAACGGCATCACGGCGCAATTCCGGGTGCTGTGGGAAAAGTTGGACGTGCGTTACAGCGAATGGGCGGCGACGACCGACGAACGTCACAAGACCTGCGTCCGCTCCATCTTGCAAAGATTGTGGGATGACACCGATCCGGCGACGGGAGCGAGCCGCTGGATTTACAAGGATAAACGCGGCGGCCATTACAGCGTGCGGCAGGAGCAATTTCTGACCGATAAGGAACGTGGTCCTGACGGTCAGTTCGGCCCGGAATGGGGGCAGGTCGAGTTTCGGGAGGAGGAAAATTATTATTTCCGGCTCGAAGGGCGCAGACAATGGCTGCTTGAATTGATCGACGCCCGCAGCCAGGCGGGCACGCCGCTGGTAGTGCCGGATTTTCGCGTTGCCGAACTGCGGAATGCGGTTGAGCGGTTGGCAGGCGACCTGTGCATCTCGCGGCCGAAAGCCCGGCTGGAGTGGGGGATCGAACTGCCGTTCGATGCGAATTATGTCACGTTCGTATGGTTCGACGCGCTCGTGAACTACATCAGTTTCGCGCCGGGGTACGATCCGGCGGTCCAGGCGGACCTGACGGAATTTCGACGCTGGTGGCCCGCGCTGCACATCATAGGCAAGGACATTCTTGTGCCTGCGCACGGGGTCTATTGGCCGATCATGTTGAATGCGCTCGGCTTTGCGGACGACGAAATCCCGACGCTGCTCGTCCACGGGTGGTGGGGACTGGGCGGCGCGAAAATGAGCAAGAGCGAGGGCAACAGTGTCGATCCGGGGGCCTTGGCCGATAAATACGGCACGGAGGCGTTGCGGTTTTACCTGATGAGCGACATCGCTACCGGGCGGGACGCTGATTTCAGCGAGGAACGGTTGGTGCAGCGTTACAACAGTGAATTGGCCAATAATCTGGGGAATTTGCTCAATCGCACGTTGAGCATGACGCAAAGGTATCGGGGCGGAGTGCTGCACGCGAGCGACATGGGCACGGAAGTCCCCGGCGCGTTTGCGGCGGCGATGGATGCATTCGATACGCAGGGCGGGCTGGCGTGGATTGATCAGACGGCCACCCATTGCAACATGTTCATCGACACGAATGCCCCCTGGAAGCTGGCGAAAGACCCTGCGCAGGCAGACCAACTCGACCGGGTGTTGTATTATCTTTGCGATCATCTGCGCATGATTGCCGTGGCGCTGTTTCCATTTCTGCCGAACGCTGCACACGGCATCTTCGACCAGTTAAACTGGGGGATGGAACAAGCAGGCAAAGATGTCCGTTTTCGGCTCCAGGACTTGCGGGGTGGTCTCCTGCCGGACGGGCATCAGGTCAACACGCCCAAGCCGCTGTTCCCACGGATCGAGACAAAGCCGGTCGGCTAGCCCTCGCGGCGGCAGTGGAACGCACGCCAGCGGCCTCGGCTTTTTATGGTGACGAGTGCCAAGCCGGTCGCTTGCACGGCGGCGATGACCTCTGCGGCTTGTATTGCCAGCACGCCGGACAAAATCAAGTCTCCGCCGGGCGCAACGGCGGGCACGATGATCCGGGGCAGCAGCCGGATAAGCAGTTCGCTGAAAAGATTGGCGGTCACCACAGCCCACGTTTGCCGGTCGGGTGGGCTCCAGAGCGGCAGATCAACCTGTTGAAATTTGACCATGCGTGCCGATAGAGTATTGAGCCGGGCGTTTTCCCGGGCGGTGCGGACGGCGTGGGGATCGTTGTCCAGTCCCAATACCCCGCGCGCGCCGAACTGCTTGCCCGCAAGCGCGAGAATGCCGCTGCCCATGCCAAGATCGAGCAAGTCCCAGGTGCCGGGCGGATAACGCCGGGACACTTCGAGCAACAGGCGCAAACACATGGCGGTGGTGGCATGTTCGCCTGTGCCGAAAGCCATCGCGGCCGGAATACAGAGCACCTGACGGTCGGACCGGGCGAGGCGCAACGTTTCCAATTCGGTTTCGCGGCTGGTCACGAGGAGTCGTCCCCCGATGGATAAGGGGCGACCCGGTGCCGTGGCAGGCAGCGGCTGCCAGCTCTGCGGTTTGACTTCACGAACTTGCCCGCCAAACCGTCCCGCCAGCTTTTGTGCCTGCCGCGCCGTGTCGCAATAAACTTCCAGCCGTTGGGTTCGCTGGTTTGCCGGGGTGACGACCGCCAGACGTTGCGGATCGACCACGGCAAGAAGTTGTTCGGTCCAGGCGTCGAGCTGCGCGGGCGGGACGATTTTTCTCCAGCAATGCACGGTGAAGTGAAATTTAGCCGCCCGCAACAATCCGCAGGATTTCCAGTTGGTCGCCGTCGGCGAGTTGCCGTCCGTTCCATTCCGAACGAAGCAGGGCCTGGCCGTTGTGTTCGACCAACGCGGCTTGCGGTGGCAGACCGAGGGTAATGATCACGTCGGCCAGCGATTGGCCGGGTGGCACCACGCGAAACTCGCCGTTGATCTGGACCCGGATCGCAGGAGTGGAATCGTTCATCCGGCGGCGATAGTTTCCGTGACAATCTCGTCCCAATCCTTCCAGACGGGTTCCAGACCGTGCCGGTCGCGTAGAACGTCGGCGATCTGCCGGGGAGTGCGGGTGTCGGCAATGTCGAACTGTCCCTCGGCATGGGCGTCGGGCGCAAGGGCATCGGGGGTCTCGCAGCGGCGGCCCTTGACGGTAAGGTGCAGGTCGTCCCGGCCCACGCCGGTGTAACCGCCGGGTTCGGTGTGGCTCCCGGCGCTCATCGTGGTAACGCCCAGCGGAATGAGAGCATCCCGCAGGTCGGGAGCTTCGCGGGTCGAGAGGACGAGGCCGATCTCCGGGAACGTCAGCCGCAGGGCGCACAAAAGCTGGACCAAATCGCGGTCGTTGAAATCGTGGCTGGGAGCGAACCCCCCGGCAGCGGGGCGCAGGCGCGGCAAGCTGACGGTGACATGA
Source organism: uncultured Chthoniobacterales bacterium (assembly GCA_964236475.1). Taxonomy (GTDB): domain Bacteria; phylum Verrucomicrobiota; class Verrucomicrobiia; order Chthoniobacterales; family SZAS-18; genus CAHJWO01. Next base: position 21,300 of record CAXSED010000026.1, on the reverse strand, counting down.
GCCTTCCAGCAGTGGCGCAGCAGGTGGTCGATGTGCGCGGCGAGAGCAACGGCTTCCTCCCGCCAATCGTGCAATCCAAACAGCGCGCCGAGACCCAACCGCCGGAACCCGGCAGCGTAGGCGCGTTCGGGACAGTCGAGTCGCCAGTCGAAATCGCGTTTCGGCCCGGACGTGTGCATTTCCTGATAGGTGGGACGGTGGTAAGTTTCCTGATAAACCACGAGACCCTCCGCCCCGGCGGTGACCAACGGGCGGTACTCGTCGGTCTCCATCGGCCCGACCTCCAGCGAGACCCCCGGCACGCCTGCCTCGGTGCGGACGGCGCGCACGCAGTTTTCCAGGTAACCGTTGGACACGAATTTGGGGTGTTCGCCCGCGACGAGCAGGAGGTTGCGGAAGCCTTCCGTGGCGAGATGGCGCGCTTCGGCGACCACCTGCGCGACCGGCAGGGTGACACGCAGGATCGGGTTGTCCCGCGAGAATCCGCAATATTTACAGTTGTTGATGCACTCGTTGGAGAGGTACAGCGGGGCGAAAAGCCGCATGACCCGACCGAAGTGCTGCCGGGTTAGGTCCCGGGAGCGTGCTGCCATCGACTCCAGCGCTGCGTCATCGCCGGGTCTCAGCAGACGCTCGAAAGCACGAACCCAGGGCGGGGTGCGCCAACCCGGTGCGGCAAAGATTTTGGCGAAAGACATGAAAAGATTCTCGGATGACCCGTGCGGCTTCATCGTAACTCAAAACGCCGTCACGGCATCCGAAAAACACGATTTTGCGTATGACCTGTGTGCCCAGCCTTTTCCCATCCCATTCACTTCTCGACAGGGCGAACGGGGTTTCTCCCGTCGTTGACGGAAGCACACCGGTCCTGTCCACCGTCGCCCTTGCCGGGATGCGGGCCGGGATCGACCGACGATTGGCGGAATATCTTGAATCGCAACGCGCCGAGCACTTGACGCATCCGGCTTTTAAGGCGTTGTATGACGACCTGACGGAATTCGTTTGTCGGCCCGGCAAACGCATCCGGCCCCTGTTGTTCCTGCTGGCGAACCAGGTTTTCGAGCAGGGTAAACCGCCGTTTCCACAGGAAAGCCTGCTGTCTATCGGAGCCAGCCTGGAATTGTTGCACGCGTTTATTCTGGTGCACGATGACATCATTGACCGCGCAGAGACTCGCCGGGGGCGGCCCACGCTGCATCGGCTCATCGAAGGTCGGCTCTCTTCGTTCACGGACCGCCATCGGGCCGGGCGCAATCTGGCGCTCGTCTTGGGCGACGTGCTTTTCGCGCTCGCGCAACGCTGCCTCTTGGAGACTCCGCTGCCCGGCAGCACCGCCGCACGGCTTGGCACGCTGCTGCTCGGCTGCATGGTGGATACCGGGTTCGGAGAGGTGGCTGACATCGTCCACAGCACGCGGGATGTCGCCAAGGTCAGCCCGGAAGAGATCGAGCAAATGTACTGCCTGAAAACCACCTGTTACACGATTGAAAGTCCGCTGGCGATGGCGGCGGTGCTCAACGGGGTCGATCCCGCCGGGGTGGAAGCGCTTGGACGCATCGCGCGGCCTGCCGGGCTGGCGTTCCAGATTCAGAACGATTTGCAGGAGTTTGCGCGGTTCGAGGTATCGGACGTGGATGTGCCCGCCGATATTCTCGAAGGCAAGAAAACGCTGCTCATGCGGACCGCCTACGATCTGCTGAATGAAAACGACAGGGGTTTTTTGCAACTTTGTTTCAGCGCGGGAACGCAAACGGAGGGGACCTTGTCCAAGGCCCGCGAATTGATCACGAAAAGCGGGGCGGTCGGACGCCTGACAGCACGCGTGGAAACGTTGTTCGCCGCTGCCGACACGGAAACTCAACGCGCTCCGTTTACGCCCGAAGTGCGGAACGGATTGCTTGCGTTGGTGCAGCTCGTGAAAGAAGTGGCGCGGCGTTGATGCGATGACGACACTGGTCGAAGGAAAGACGGTGGCGGGGGACCCGGCACGGCACGGAGTGGAAGCCGCTCGCCCTGCGGCGGTTGTGATCGGCAGCGGGTTCGGCGGGATTGCGGCGGCGATCCGCCTGCAAGCGCGGGGTTATCAAGTTTCGTTGTTGGAGATGCGCGATCAGCCTGGCGGGCGGGCGTATGTTTACCGTCAGGACGGGTTCAGTTTCGACGCGGGGCCGACCATCGTGACGGCCCCCTTTCTGATCGACGAGCTTTTCGCGCTCGGAGGAAGGACGACGGCGGATTACGTGCGGATCGTGCCGGTGACGCCGTTCTACAGGATCGCGTTTCACGATGGTCGAATTTTCGATTACACCGGCGCCGAGCAGAAAATCATCGCCCAGATCGAAAAATTCGAGCCGAGCGACGTGCCGGGTTACCTGAAATTCGTGGCCCGCTCACGCGCGATTTTTGACAAGGCCTTCACGGAGTTGGCCGACCAGCCGTTTTCGACGGTCTGGGACATGATCCGGGTCGCGCCCGACCTCGTGCGGTTGCAATCGCACGAATCCGTTTACAAACTGATCTCGCGCTACCTCAAGAACGAGCAACTGCGACAGGTGTTCTCGTTTCATCCGCTGCTCATCGGCGGAAATCCGTTCGATTCGAGTTCGATCTACTCGATGATCCATTATTTAGAGCGCAAATGGGGCGTGCACTTTGCCATGGGCGGCACGGGCGCCATCGTGGATGGTTTACTGCGGATGTTCGCGGAGATGGGCGGCGAAATGCGGCTCAACACCAAGGTCGAAGAAATCACGGTGAACGCCGGCGGTGCGGCGACCGGGGCGCGCACGGTGGACGGGCAGGTCTTTCCGGCTAGCGTGGTGGTTTCTAACGGCGATACGGCCAACACGTACCGCAAACTCGTCGCGCCCGAGCACCGTCGGAAATGGACGGATCGGCGATTGGAAAAAATGCGTTATTCGATGGGGCTGTTCGTCGTCTATTTTGGCACGAACCGGACGTACCCTAACCTCGCGCACCACACCATCGTACTCGGCCAGCGGTACAAGGAATTGCTGCGCGATATTTTCCACAATAAAATCCTCGCGGAAGACTTCTCGCTTTATCTGCACGCACCGACGCGGACCGACCCGACGCTTGCACCGCCGGGTGGTGAGTGTTTCTACGTGCTGTCGCCAGTGCCGAATCTGCGGGGCGAAGTGGATTGGGAGAAGGTAAAGGACCAATACGCGGATGCCATCCTCACCAGCCTGGAAATTCCGACGCTCTGCCCGGACCTGCGCAAGCACATCGTCACGCAACGCATCATGACACCGCTGGATTTCGAGACGCAATTGGACGCCTACGAAGGCAGCGCATTCCAGTTCGAGCCGATCTTGACCCAGAGCGCGTGGTTCCGGCCCCACAACGTCAGTGAAGACGTGCGCGGCTTGTACTTTGTCGGCGCGGGTACACACCCGGGTGCGGGTATGCCCGGGGTGCTGTCCAGCGCGAAGTTGCTTGACCGGGTGATCCCGGACGCGCGAGTCTGAAATCATGGAGGTTGTGCTCAGTTCCTCGTTGTTGGAGGCGAGTCATGCCTATTGCCACCGGCAAACCAAACGGCACGCGCGCAGCTTTTACTTCGCGTCGATGGCGTTGCCCCGCGAGAAAAAACGCGCGGCCTACGCGGTGTACGCGTTCTGCCGGTACGCCGACGACCTGGTGGACCGCGCCGCCTCGACCGACGGGGTGGAAGCGGCGTTGCTCAGGGTAGGGGAAGAGTTCGACCGCATGACGGCGGGGGAACTACGAGAGCCGCCTTTCGCGCCGGCGTTCGCTTGGGCGGTGCAACTCTATGGGATCGAAAAGGAGCCGTTTCTTGACCTGTTAGAGGGTGTGGCGATGGACCTCGGGCCGGTCAGGATCGCCGACTGGGCGCAACTGCGGGATTACTGTTATCATGTCGCTTCGGTCGTCGGACTGATGATGGCGCGCATCTTTGAGCTGCGCGACGAAACGGGCCGGGAGCGCGCGATTGACTTGGGACTGGCGATGCAACTCACCAACATTTTACGGGATGTCGGCGAGGATTTTCGGATGGGCCGAATTTATCTGCCTGCCGACGAGATGGCGGCGCATGGAGTGACTTCCGCTGATCTCGCTGCCACGACGGCTTCCGTTGCGCTGAAAGCATTGCTGCGTGAGCAAGCCGCCAGGGCACGGGAGTTTTACCGGCGAGCGGAAGCCGGGATTCCGCTTTTGGCGGACGACGGGTCGCAGTTGACGGTGTGGCTGATGCGGCACGTCTACGCCGGGATTTTGGACGAAGTCGAACGGCTCGATTACGAGGTGTTGCAGCGACGCGCGTCCACGTCGCCAGGCCGCAAACTGTTCCTGGCTGCGCGGGCGTGGCGCGATTACCGGCGTCGGCGCGGCGCGGCGTTGCCGTCATGATCGCGGCGCGCAAAGTTTCGCCGTTCAACTTCGTGCTGCGGCGTTGGCTGGGACGCGTGCTGCGGCGGCGTTTTCATGGCGTGTACATTTATGGCGCCGAGCATCTGCGCGCGCTCGGCCCAGGGTCGGCGGTGGTCGGTTGCGTGAACCACACGAACTGGTGGGACGGGTTTGTGTTGTACGTGCTTTCGTGGCGGTGGCTGCCGCACGACATTTACCTCGCCATGGAAGAGAAAAACCTGCGCCGCTACCGTTTCTTTTCTTGGATGGGGGTGTTCGGGGTCGATCTGGTAGATCGTCGATCCGCGTTGTCCGGCGTGCGCTACGCTCTGCGGTTGCTGCGGCCCGGACGGCTGGTGTGGATGTTCGTGCAAGGCCGTCTTCTGCCGCCGGGAGTGCCGGTCGAGGTGCGGCCCGGCGCGATTTTCCTGGCGCGACGGGCGGGGGCACGGCTCCTGCCGCTGATCCTGCGCTATGAATGGCTGAGCGAGTCCCGGCCCAGCATTTTTATTGCCGTGGGCGCGCCGCTGGCCGCCGCCACCTCGGCGGAGGAGCTTGCCACCGTCCTCGATTCTTTGTATGCGCAGTGGGACGAAAAACTGGCGTCGCCTAATTTTGGCGGGGCCGAAGCTTTGTTTCCGCCGCGCTTGTCGATGAACAAGCGTTGGGACTATGTTTTGCACCTGCTCGGGCGGCGGCGGGAAGTGTTCGACCGGCAAAACCGCTGACCCCTCATGAACTGGCTGCTCGCTTACCATCTTTTTGTCACCGCGTTTTTGGCATTGGTGACGTTGAACATCGTGCTCAACTGGCGGTTGTTCGTCGCTCCGCGCCCGAGACAGTTCGCGCCGTCCGAACCCGTGCCGTTGGTCTCGGTGCTGGTGCCCGCTCGCAACGAAGCGCGGCGCATCACGCCTTGTCTGCAATCGCTCGTGGCGCAAGATTATCCCAACTACGAGGTACTCGTACTCGACGATCACTCGGAAGACGCAACCGCCGAGGTGGTGCTGGAGCTGGGATTCTCGCGCGAAAAAACGGGGGAACGCCGATTGCTCGAAGGCCGTCCGCTGCCGGGAGGATGGACGGGGAAATCCTGGGCCTGTCACCAGCTTGCCGCCGCCGCCCGGGGGAAATACCTGCTTTTTACCGATGCCGATACCGTGCATGAATCCGCCGCGCTGGGAGCTTTTATCGGTCACGCGTTGGACACGGATGCGGCGTTGCTTTCGGCATGGCCGCGACAGCAGACCGGGACATGGAGTGAACGCGCCGTGATTCCGCTCGTGTATGTGCTGCTGCTCGGGGCGTTGCCGCATTATCTCCTGCGCCGTCTGCAACGTCGGCCCGAATATGCGCGCGGCGCGTCAAAGGCCACGCTCGAAACCCTCGGCGCGGCAAACGGTCAATATATCCTGTTCCGACGGGATGCTTATGAAGCGGTGGGCGGCCACGCGGCGGTGCGCGATCATCTCGTGGAAGACGTGGCATTAGGCCGGTTGGTCGCGGCACGTACCGGGGAAGGACTTCGATTGATCAATTGCGACGGGTCCGGGTTGGTCCACTGCCGGATGTACACCTCGTTCCCCGAAGTCTGGGAGGGTTTTACCAAGAATTTGCGCGCGGCGTTTGCCGAGTCGTCTTTCTCGTTCTGGATGTTCGGCGTTCTTCAAACCGCCGGGCTGCTGCTGCCATTCCTTTTCGCCTGCCTGCCGGGAGCGAACGGTCGCTGGTGGTGGCTGCCCGTGACGCAAGTCGCGTGGATTTACACGTTGCGATTGATCCTGGCGGCGCGGTTTCGAACCTCATGGTCAGGCGCGCTGTTGCACCCCGTAGGCCAAGCGTTGTCGCTGCTCATCGGATTGAATAGCTGGCGGCTAAGCGCACAAAAAGGCGTAACGTGGAAGGGGAGAACCTACCGGATGAACGAGAAACCTGAAAGCGATTTGGCGGCTCATTCCACCCCTTGAAGGTCAAGGCGTCGCCGGTCCCGCTTGTTTCACCGCGTAATCGTCCAGTGCCAGAATTGTGGTGTCGATGGCGGCATCGACGCTTTCTTTGGGTTTGTCAGCGTTGAGTTGCGCGACCGCCGCCGCGAGCAGAGCGGTTTTCTTTTCGTGCATGACGCCGTTCGCCATCAGCTTCTCCGTTGGGCCGGGCTGCCCGAGGAGAGCGGGATAAGTTTTCTCCCCTAACCATGCCTTCCAGCTTTTTTCCGCTGCCAGGCACATCAGCAGGATATTGTCGCCGTCGTCGGTAAACCCCAAGGCTTTTGACAGGGCTTGGCCACTCGCGCCGCCGGGGTCGCTCACCACACGGACTGCCACGCGATGTCCGGTGGTGCGCTCGTAATTAGCGAGCTTGAAGTTGAAATTTTTCACCCGGAAATCCGGGAGTTTTCCGCTGCCGTCTTCGAGATAAACGAAACCGGCAGGCGCGGCGGGATGTCGTTTGGCGACCGTGGCACTTTTCAACGACTCGAAAGCGGTGGCGTCGGCGTTGAAGGCCTCGGCGGCTGGCCCCACGCGGCGGATCGTCATATGCACAATTTTATCCCCCGGTTCGATCCGATTGACCACGTCAAGACCGTGGACCACTTGCCCAAACACGCTGTGCAGATAGTTGAGCCGGTTCACCTCACGGAGCGTGATGAAAAACTGGCTGCCGTTCGTGTCGGGACCGTCGTTCGCCATCGACAAAACTCCCGCTGCGTCATGCCGCAAACCAGGAACGAATTCGTCAGGAAAACTGTAGCCCGGCCCACCTTCACCAAGCTTCTCGGCGGGCGTGGCAGGATCGGCGGACAGCGGGTCGCCGCCTTGCACGACGAAATCCTTCACCACGCGGTGGAACGTCAACCCGTCGAAAAACGGTTTGCCAGCGGGCCGATTTTGAAACGGCAACTTTCCCTCGGCGAGACCGACGAAATTCATGACGGTCAACGGGGCTAGCCGAAAGTCGAGTTCCGCTTCGATGGTTCCTTTACTGGTCTCGATCTCGGCGAAGAGATGCCCGGTGGAATGGCCAAGGTCTGTCATATCGTTTGCTTGGGCTTCCTGCGAGAAAGCCCGTGCAACGACGAATATCCAGAGCAGACAAACAAAAGTGGCAATTCTCATGGCGTAAATATATGCCAGCAGGACACAATCGACAGGAAAGACTATTCCAGAAAACTCCGATGCAGGGTGCGGACGGCGTCGTTGACTTGCGCTTGTCCGACCAGCCAAGTGATGCGGAAAGAGGAAGTCGCCGTTCCGTGCGGCACGATTCCCGCACGTTCCAGACTGGCGACCCCGGCCAGCACGTTGCGATAACTCGTGTTGATCCCGGCACCAATGGCGCTGACCGCGCCATAAATGTCGAGCAGCTTAGCGCCGGTCCCGAATTGGGTAAGCAACGCATCCCTTAACGCAGGCGGTTCCTCGTGCAGATTCTCACGGGAGAGCACGACGGTGAATTCGCTGTTCGCCAGCGTCTCTCGTGCGGCGGTTCCAAAGGCGGTGGCATGAAGTTGTTTGCCGCAGATGCCTCGTGCGTCCAACCACTCCAGAAGTTCAACGGCGGGAAAACCTGTCGCGTGCAAAACCAGGACCTCACGCTCGCTCACTACGGCCACGACGCTGCCCGGGGTGCGTGGTGCGAACATGCGTACCACCGTGCCGTCCGTGCTTTCGACCGTGGCTAACGGTGCCTGCGCGGTGGCGCGGGCGTAAACGGCGATATTTTTCTCCTTGGCGAATTCGACCGCCTGCGCGTTGAGCACTCGCGCCCCGGCTTCGGCCATCTCCTGCATCTCCTCGTAACTGAGTTCCCCGATGCGCCGTGCCGCCGGCACGACGCGCGGATCGGCGGAGTACACCCCATCCACGTCGCTGCAAATCTCGCACCACTCCGCGCCGAGCGCCGCCGCCATCGCCACGGCGGTCGTGTCGCTGCCACCGCGCCCGAGGGTGGTCACCTCTTTTTTGTACGATACGCCCTGGTAACCCGCGATGACGACGATCTTGCCGCGCGCGAGTTCGTCTTGCACCCGCACCGGGCGCACCTCGATGATGCGCGCGTCCGAATGCCGGTCGTTGGTGATGATGCCGCTCTGGCTGCCCGTGAACGAAATGGCGTCGCCGCCAAGTTCGCGGATGGCAATGGAAAGCAGTGCCATGGAAATACGTTCGCCAGCGGACAACAGCATGTCTAACTCCCGCCGCGCCGGGTTGGGCGAAAGCCGCTTCGCGGAGGCCAGCAATTCGTCCGTGGTGTCGCCCATCGCCGAAACCACGACGCACACCTGTAGGCCCGAGGCCTGCGTCCGCATGATCCGCTCGGCTACCGCGCGGATTTTCTCGGGACCCGCCATGCTGCTGCCACCGTACTTCTGGACCACCACGCCGTCGGCAGACCTTGAAAAATCGCTCTCGCTGGTGCTCATGGGTTGCTCGGTGTTCCGCTGCCTTCAGCCTTTAGAACAACGCCCCGCAATTGTAAAATCCTATCGGCTTTACTTGGTGCAACACATCGACTAGTGAAAAGATTGTCTCGATCTCTATGCCTGACCCCAGCGGCGAATCCTCCTCCTCGCACCAGCCAACGGACGCCGCGCATCCGGCGGCGGGGGGCGTAGCACCTTCGCACCTGACACCTGCTCCCCGGCTCCATCCGCCGAGTACCCGCCATTCCCGGGAGCCGCAGACGCCGCCTCCACCGCCGGGGTTGAACGAAGTGATGGAATGGTTGCAACATTACGGAATCTCGGGGACGGCTTCCGCAAAGTCGCCGGATGCAGTGGCGCAGGCCAAACTGGCGTCGCGCTCCCTGTTGTCCAAAGAACAGAGAAAATTCCATAAATTCGATCCGGAACACCCTGGGCCGGAACCGTCCATTGCGGGCGAGGCTGGCCGATCCCGTCACAAGGAAACCCTCCCGCCGGACGAACCGGTGGAAGACCCTGCGCCGTTTGCCGATTACCCGGGCAGCATCACTTCCGAGCAGATTGCTTACATCCGTCGGCTTCGCCAGGATACATCCGCGCGCCGTTTGTGGTTACCGCTCGGGGTGGCCGTGCTCTCTTTTTTGCTGGTCACCGCTGCTTTCCTGGCGGGTCACTCCTCCCTGCCGAGATTTGCCGCCGGTTCCCCGCCGCCAAGCAGCGGCACGTCGGAAAAATCGGCCACGGTCCCCGAGGCGTTCAACGGCCTGTCCGAAAGTGCGGCGAAATTGATCGACCAAGCCGCGACCGCCGAAGAAACGAAGGATTATCCGAAAGCCATCGAAGCACTCGAACAAGCGCAAAGTGAAGCCGGACACATCTCCGGCTTGAATTATCATCTGGCGATTCTGTGTTACAAGGCGAACGAGGTGGCAAGGGTGCCTCCGTTACTGAACCGTTCCATCACGGATGGAGAGGAAGTCGCCGCTTGTTATAGCTTTCGAGGCACGCTTTCCGCCCAACCCGGCCCGACCGAACACGGCCCGGGCGATCTGGAAAAAGCGACGCAGATCGACCCGTTCAATGCCCGCTATCCTTTCGTGTGGGGCGAAGCGTTACGCCGCGCTGGCAAACCCGAACAGGCATTGGAGCAATTCCGCCGCGCTTTGTCTCGCGCGCAGGACGCCGCTCAGGCGAACGCTTACGCGCTGAAGGTACGCCTTACTCAAATCGAGTTGGGTCGGCAAGAGCAGTTTGCGGCGGAAATGGCCACGCAACTCAAGCTCACCCCGCCGCCGCCGGAGTGGCTGCTCACGGCTGCGGGTGTGGAGATGCAGCGCAATAATTTTCCCGCCGCCGCCGAGTTCCTCGTCAAGCTGCGCTCGTTGATCGGCGAAACGGCGACCGCCCTGCAACTGCAAGACCCTTTTTTCACCGGCTTTGCCCACGAAGCGGAATTGGAAAAATTCTTCGAGGCGGCAAGTTCTTCCGAGCCGTCATCCGCGCCGTAAGGTCTCGACTCGCTCGTTGCCGATTTCCCGATCATGTCGCCATCTTCTGTCCCTGCCTTTCGTGCCGCTGCGTTCCTTGGTTTTCTCGGCGTCGGCCTCGGGGCGTTCGGCGCGCATGGGCTGGAAAAAACCTTCGCGCTGTATCCAAAAGCGTCCCACTGGTGGGAAACGGCGGTGTTCTACCACCTCATTCACACCATAGTACTGCTGCTGGTCGCTTGCACGCGTCCCTTTTACGCGCTGGTCTGGCGGTTGTTTGCCGCCGGGATCGTCATCTTCAGCGGCAGTCTTTACCTGCTCGCGCTAACCCGTGCTCTGTGGTTGGGCGCGGTCACGCCCATCGGGGGGGTGTGCTTCCTCGCGGGATGGCTCCTGCTCGGCCTCCGGGTGGCACGCAGCGGAGACCCATCGCAAACCTAGGATCAAGTTGATGAGCTTTCCCAAAGAAAACCTCGAAGCGCTGTGGGCACCGTGGCGCGTGGAATACTTCGCGCTGGAACGCCCGTTGGCGGACTTTTTCGGCGAGGCGGCGCGCACGTCCGACGATGCCGCGCATCTCGTCGTCCTACGGCGCAAAAGCGGGTACCTCATCATGAACCGCTATCCATATACGGTCGGTCATCTCATGGCGGTGCCGTACCGGAAAACGGGGGACTTGGGCGATTTGACCGGCGAGGAGAAGCTCGAATTGTTGACGATGGCCGAAGACGCCCAAAAGCTCCTTCGCGCTACCGTTCAGGCGCAAGGATTCAACATCGGCCTGAACCTGGGAGCCTGCGCCGGAGCAGGGGTGGCGGACCATCTTCATCTGCACATCGTGCCACGCTGGCCCGGCGACCACAATTTCATGCCGGTGCTCGGCGGGTCCCGCATCATTCCCGAAGGTCTCCAGCCCTTGTACACCAAACTGGTGCAGGCACGTGAAGAACTTGGCCTGACCTAGTCGATGCTGACCAAGCCCGCTTGGATCGCGTACCGGGTAACGGCCACCGCGTCGTGAACCCGGAGCTTTTCCATCATGCGTGTGCGGTGTTTGTCGACCGTTTTCGCGCTGACTCCGAGCAGGCTGGCGATTTCCTTGGTGCTGTGGCCTTCCGCGATAAGCTGTGCCACTTCGCGCTCGCGTGGAGTCAATTCTTCCGTGGCAGTCTGTTTGCCGTTACGTCCGGTCAGATGGGCCACGGACGGGTCGTAATATTTTCCTCCTGCCGAGACGAGATTCACCGCCTCCAAGACCGTGGCCCAGGAGCGTGGTTTCCCTACAAAGCTAGCCGCGCTGTATTCCAACGCTTCGACGATCAATGGTATCCGCATGCACGCCGAGAAAAATAACACGCGCAGTTCCGGCAGTTTGGGTAAAAGGCGTTTCATTACCTCCACCCCATTCAAACCCGGCAACATCAGATCGAGCACCAGCAAGTCTGGCCGCGTTTTCAGACAAACCTCTACTGCCTCCTGACCGTGGCTTCCTTCGCCCACGATTTCATAGCGGTTTGGCTCGCTGCGGCAGAGTTGAAACCGAAACAGCTCGCGGACCACATTATGGTCATCGACAACGACTACCCGATGGCGAAGTTTCATTTGGGCGAACATTCCTACGGTTATACGGAGGAACTTTTCGGAGGACAATGGGGAATACACCCCACCCGATGAGGAGACATATTAACCACGTAGCCATATCCGGGTATGGTTGTAATTCTTTTTCGTCTCGGTGAAAACGGTTATTGTGCCTCGTTAAGAACTGGCGACTTACCCGACAGGTTCTCTGTAGGCAACCTGGGAAATGACCCCAAGCCGATGCTGCATTCACCGAAATGGCATCAAAGTGAATGACCCGAACGGGTCGCGTACAAATTAATGTACTGATCCCCGGACACCGTCAATGCTGTCTCGTTGGGATCAAGCGCAACGCTTGATAAGTTCGTCCCCTCAAATGGGTAAATGGTAAAGCCGTTTCGATCCAAGAAGGCTAGAAGCTCGTTGGGGTCCGCGCCTGCGTCGCGCAATCCCTGTGGCCAATATTCAAAATAAATCGCCATCCGCGCATTGGCGGGAGCATCCAGCAACCCCTGCATCCCACGGAACACTTCCATTTCCCAACCCTGCACGTCCATCTTGACAAAGTCGATCCGCCGTCCGGCCAGCACCTGATCTAGACGTTCGATCTGGACCTGGACGCCTTCCCTGGGACCGGCGGCGGCGGACTTGGCGGCCAGACGATTATCGCCCGAGTTTAACAGGGAGCGATACAATGTCAGCGTGTCGCGTTTCGAGCCAAGTCCGAGCCGGAACGATTCGACATTGTCCGCCTGGTTGAAGGCGACGTTTTCTCTCAGGGCAGCGTGCAGCAAGTCGTCCGGCTCGAACGCCAGCACGGTGCCTTCCTTGCCGGTCAACCGCGAAAAAAGCAGGGTGTACAATCCTTGGTTGGCCCCGATGTCCACGACGGTCATTCCCGGCTTGATCCGTGCTTCGAGCAAGGTCCGGTCGGATACGCCCATGAGACCCGCCCGGTGCAGCCACAGGGCTAGCCGACGGTCAAACGTCGGCGCGCGCAGCCGGTTCCCCCAGACCCGGGTCCGTCCGTGTCTCCACCACGGATGCAGGTTGATCCAGCGCAGCACGCTCTTGGCCCAGGGTATGTTCATCCGGTCGCGACCCGCGCTAGACGAATTTGAGTTTCTTCCCCGCAAACGCCATCATGCGCAGCAGCAGCCAGCCGTGGCTCCATCGTTGGATGTTCGTCGATCCATAAGTGCGTTCGCGGTAATGGATCGGGATATCGGCGATCTTGAGGTTGAGCTTGTCCGCGCCGAAGAGCAGGTCGAAATCACCGAACGGATCGAAGTCGCCGAAGTACGCCCGGTTCGCGGCGATTTTTTCGTAATCCCGCCGGTAGAGCACCTTGGTGCCGCACAGTGTGTCCTGCACGGTTTGGCCGAGCAGCCAGGTGAACGCGACGCCGAAAAATTTGTTCGCGCAAAGGTTGAGAAACTGCATCGCGTGTTGCTCCATCGGGTAGACGAGGCGCACGCCGTTGGCGAATTCTGCGTGCCCGGAGACGAGCGCGTGGTAAAACTTCGGCAGCTCTTCGGGCGGCATCGTCAGGTCGGCGTCCAGGATCATGAGGATGTCGCCGGTGGCGGCGGCGAACGCTTCGCGCACCGCGTTGCCCTTGCCCTTGCCCGTCTGCCGCATGATCCGGATTTTGCGGTCGGAAAAGGCGGCGGCGATTCGCTGGATTTCTTCCCAGGTATGGTCTTGGGAGTGGCCTTCGATGAACACGAGTTCCGTGCCCGCGCCGAGAGACGGGGTACGCCGCGCCGCTGCCTCAATGTTTCCCGCCTCGTTGCGGGCTGGCACGATCACCGATACCGTCGGCAGCTTTTCTTCCCCCGGCGGGGTGGCAACGCGCCGTGGTCGAAAACGCGCCACCACAAAAACCGTCAAACAGAACGCGGGCAGCAACGGGGCCAGCCAGCGGTTGAACAGCGTGTCCAGCCCGGGAATCGGCAGCGGGAACAGGATGCGCCACTGGGTCTTGACCATTTCCCAATCCGCCAGCGCGCACAGGTTCCACACGTCTTTGTGACTGAGCCAGTTGCTCTGCGGATTGGGCGCTTTGAGTCCGAGCGACGTGGCCAGCGTCAGCGCGGGTCGCCAGAGCGAGCTATGAAAATTGATGATCAGCCGCGTCTGCGGCGTGGCGACCGCCTGCAGGCTTTCCAGCAACCGCTGCACGTCCGCCGCAAAGTTGATCGTCTCGGAAAGGATGATGACATCGAACGTGCGAGGCAGCTCCAAACGCTCGCCTTCCTGCACGCGGAAGTCGCCGTGCGGCAGGCGTCGACGCGCGGCCTCGACCTGGGCCGCCGAAAGATCTACCCCCGTAATGTCCCGGTTGGGCAGCAGGGCCAACAGATCGCCCGCGCCGCAGCCCACCTCCAGCACCGACGCGTCCGCCGGGAACATCAACCCGTAGTAACGCGCCAGCAGTCGGCGATAGCCCTGGCCCGCGCGGCTGACCGGCGGGCCGCCGTTCGCATAAAAGTCCCGCAGCCGTGCCAGCGGCGCGTCGATGATCCCGGCGTCGTTCATGGCAGGGCGGGGGCGGCGGACGGTCGTGCGGCGGAATCTCCCTGGGGGAAGCGACGGGCCAAAGTGATGACCAGCGCGAACACGCTGTCTAGAAAGAAGAATCCGTACAGCAGCCAGAACGGCTCCCAGACGAAGCGATGCCGGGGAATGACCGCCGCCGTCAGCATGACGGCGAACCATACTCCACACATCACCGGGACGAATCCCCAATGGAATCGCCTCACCGGGCCGGGGCGAAAGAATGCGGCCATCGCGCCGAGCATCCCGAGCAGGTAATACACCGGCAGACCCGGCAGTCTGTAGCTCGCGCTGTATTGTCCGTCCGGTAGATGAAGATAATCCACCGTGTGCTGCCAGTTTTCTTCCAGGGTGTTGAACCATCCGACCCTGGTCAGGTCGTAGTGTTGCTTGACAAACACCTGTGCCTGCTCGGGCGTGTCGAGCGGCGCCCCGATGAGTCCCGGTCCGATTGCTTTTGAAATGTCCAGTTTGCCGGTCAGGGAAAATGCTTGTTTCTCGTGGAACGCGTACTCCTCGAAGACCCCGCCACTGTCCTCGTCGATCGGCGCGCGGAACTTCCGCCACGCATACCCGGGCAGCGCGGCCGGATGGGTCAACGCGCTCTCGATAGCCAGTCGGCGGCAGAGATCGCTAGCGTTGTTGCCATAACGCAGGTCCGTCTCGGGATCGTCGTCGTTCGGGCCAGCAACTCCTTCACGATCCGCGCCTTTCTTGTTGTGGGCTAGACCGAGCTGCGCGTGCGGATGATCTTTCAAATACGCCATCAAGGCCACGTAGATCTTTTTGGAAGCCCGCACCACGTCATCGGAGACCTCCTGACTCCTTTCGGCGATCACCTGGTCGCGGAGTGGCAGGATGTAGGCATCGAATCCCGGGATGGTGCGCGGGTGGTCCGGTGTCAGGTGAACGAGCGACGCGTACAACAGCAGCCCGGAATGCGAGGTTTTCGTGATGGAAAGCATGCCGAGAGCCACCGCCGCCGCCCCAATAATTTTCACCCACTCCTGTTTCCAACGTCCCAGATAGACCAACAGAACCCACAGGACTCCCGCCGCCTGCCACAAATTTCCCTCCGGGCGGGCCGCCGCCACGCATGCCATCGACGCCAGCAGCAAGCCGTAACTCGTCCGGTTCGGCCAACGCGTGAAAACTGTCCCGGCCAACGCCAGCCCTACCGCGCAAAACACGAAACCCGACTCCGACATCAACGCGTGTTCCCAGAACAGCATCGCGGGTTGCACGGCCATCAACACCGTCATGGGCACGATCCACCAGTGCCAGCGTGCGAACCACAGTCGGGCGAGCGCGCCCGTCATCAGCACCAGCAACAGCCCGCGCGCATGCTGGGCCAACGGGATGACGGCCAACGCGGGCAGCTTGGGAAAAAACGCCAGCGTGTAGAGTAGGGGAGTCAAAAACGTCGTCTTCCCGTGGACCGCCCAGTGGTGGTGCGCCTTGAGGAAGAACACCGTCGTCATGAAATCATGGGTGTCCGGGTGGTAATAGCCGTAGGGCATCGCCGCCGTCAGCCACGCCCGCAGGAGCAGCCCGGTGAGCACCCCGGGCACGCAGTACCAGAGAAATTCATGCACCCTGCGGTCGAGGAACCAGTGGCGCATGCGGTGGGGAGACATTTTCAAGTGCGCAGCATCATTCGAGAGGTTCCCGGCCTCACGCAAGCGCAAATCTCGAGCTTGCCATTCAGCCGAATCCCCGCGCTTGAGCCGCCGCGCTCTTGTTTTATACTCGCTCCAGATTAATGAACCTTGCCGCCCTGCCGGTTCCCGGTCCTGCCGCCGCGCTCGTTCCTCCGCGCCGCCGCGCGGCGGCGCGGAATGTGACCATTTTTCTCGCGGTATTCGTCGCCTTCCAATACGCCGTGGACCGGGTGGCGTCGCCATTCCAAAGAGCGGACAAGATCGAAAAGAAGTTTGCCTACTTCGCCGAGCACAAAGACGAATTCGATTTCGTTTTCATCGGCTCCAGCCGGGTGATGAACCAGATATCGCCGCGCATTTTCGATCAAGCCATGGCAACGGCAGGCCGACCGTGCCGGTCGATCAACCTGGGCTACGCGGCCATGTTTCTGCCCGAAAGCTCCTTGTTGATCGACCGCGTGCGCGCGCTGCACCCGGCGCGGCTGCGGGGGATGCTCGTGGAATTAAGCAGTCCCACCCCGCGCCATGACGCGCAGCATCCACTGATGGCGCGGGAAATCTATTGGCACGGGCCGGTCGGCACAGCGTTGGCCTGCGCGGCCGTCCTGACCGAATCTTCTCCCGCTTATTCGGACGCCGAACGCCGCGAGCAATTTTGGCGGCAACTGAGCATCCAGGCCCGTTGCCTGTTCCATCTGGACAGCGGCCCGGACCTCATCGAGCATCTGCGAACGGCTCGCCGTCGCCGGGACGCCGCCCGGCACCCTGCTCGTGACGTGTTGGGGCCGGGGGCGGACGGATTTGTCCCGCTAACGACCATGCTGGGCCAAGGCGAAACCGGCGGTAGTTTCAAGACCGGGGGAGGCATTCCCGATTTAAAAAGTTTTCAGGAAGCTACCGCCACCTTGTGTGCCGACGAAGCAGAGCCGCCTCGACCCGTGCCGTTCACGTTCCGGGAGATCGTTGGGCAAACGATCCTGCGCACCGTCCTCAAACGCCAGGTGTCCGCCCTACGGGCTGCCGGGATCGAGCCGATCTATTTCGTTGGTCCCGGCACGACGCACGAGCAGCCGTTTCTCGACTTGGCTTCGCAGGGCGTCGTTCCGCGGCTCTTCGCCTTCAATGATCCCGCCGCTTATCCCGAGCTCTACCGACCAGCGGTGCGGGCCGACCGCTACCATTTGAATGCCCAAGGCGCGGAACTCCTCACGCGTCTGCTCGTCCGACGAATGACCGCTTTTGCCGGGTCGGTATGCCAGGAATGACCGCACCGACGTTCGGGATGGACTTGCGAAAAAATTGAGGCAAGATTCCGGTTCTTCGGACCGTTCGCTGGTACGGGCGTCTTGGGCAAAAGGACTCCACGCTCCGCCGGAATTTGTCAGACCCACGGATTTTCACCAAGATGCCTATCCTCGCCACCTGGATTCGAGAAGTGGACGAACCGGCTTTCGCCCGCTGCTTCGCTGCCCGGCCCGACATAGAGGTTTTCAATGCCCGCCTGTGCGAGGGCGCCGTCGTCGAAGCCGGCGCCGCCCTGCCGCCCGGGGCTGCCGGACTTCTGCTCAGCGGCGGACCGGACATCGCCGCCGAGTTTTTGCACCAGCCGGTTGCCGATCCATCGGTGATCGAAGAACCGGACCCGGTGCGCGACCACTGGGAATTCGCTGCCTTGCGCGCTGCGTTGGAACGCGGGCTGCCGATTTTCGCCATCTGCAAGGGCGTCCAGGTACTCAACGTCGCGCTGGGCGGCACGCTGCATCTCGACATTCCGGGACACGCCGCGCCGGAACTCCGCGACGGCAACCTCCAGGCGTTGCGCTACGCCGACGCCGCACCGCCCGGTCCGCGTTTTGCCAAGGTCAACAGCTCCCATCATCAGGCGCTCGACCAACTAGGCAACGGCTTGCAGGTCGAGGCGTGGGCTGCTGCCGACGGCACGGTCGAACAGGTCCGGCTGCAAGGATATCCGTACTGCGTCGGCGTCCAGTACCACCCGGAACGCCACGAGCAATACTCCGCGCTGTTCCAGGAATTTTTCGACCGCGTTGCCGCCGTCTCCTTTCAAACCGCCCTATGACCATGCCGCTGGCCATCGACTCCTCATCACGCAGCATCCCGCCGCTCGACATCCTCCAGCGCGCCGGGTGCGAGATCACCTACCGCGCGCGGGTGGCGGCTCCGATCATCCTCACGCTCAAGCCGCGCCAGAGTCCGACCCAGCAGATTTACAGCGAGCGGTTCAGTGTCGAGCCGCTCTGCGGGATGCACGAGTACAACGATTCCCATGGCAACGTCATTCAGCGTTTCAAGCTCAGCGAGGGGTTGAACAAGATCCGTTACGATTCGCTGATCTGGGTATCGTCCGCCCCCGAAAACAACGCGGGGATCGGCCCGGCCCATCCCGTCGAAGAACTCCCCGACGGGATTCTGCGGTACACGCTCCCCAGCCGTTACTGCGATTCCGATAAGCTGCTCGATTTTGCCTTCGAGCACTTCGGCCAGGTGACCCACGGGGCGGAGCGGGTCCAGGCAATCTGCGATTGGGTTCACCACAACATCGAGTACCGCACTTGCAGCGGGTCGCCGAACACGTCCGCCTCCGACATCATCGCGCAACGCTACGGGGTTTGCCGGGATTTTGCCCACACGGCCATCGCCCTTTGCCGCACGTTCAACGTACCTGCCCGCTATATTTCCGGTTACGTGCCGGACATCGGCTGGCTGGACAACGGCACTCCGATGGATTTCCACGCCTACTTCGAGGTCTACCTCGGCGGAACCTGGCACGTCTTCGATGCCCGTTTCAACAAGCCGCGCATCGGGCGGGTCAAAATCGCCCATGGCCTCGACGCGGTGGACGGCGCGTTTTCCACGATCTACGGTGCAGCGAGCTGGGAACGCTTCGAGGTATGGAGCTACCAGATCGACCCCGCCGGGGACAACGCCTCTCTCGATGCGCCGGTGGACCTCTCCAAACGTCTGTGCGGCACACCCGAGGTGACGGTCCCCAAACGCTAGCCCTCGCCGCGCGTGGCCCCCGCTGGAACGTCAGTTGGTGGCCGACGCCCAGATCGCCGGATCGCCGCGCTGGGGCGACCATAACCCGGGGTCGAGCACCGTGGGACCGGCAGCCGAAATATCGTTGTTCGGCGTCCGGCCAAGCAGCGATGCCACTTCCGACCGCTTGGCGTGCGTTTGGAAAAAATAGTCACGGGTTAACGTCGCGTAGAGAATCGAGGGCAGGCGGTCGGACGCGAGTCGCAGGTGTTCCGCCGCTTCGGGAAACGCCTGGCGGTCAAGTGCCTGCGCGGCAGCTAACAGCAGCCATTCTCCGGCTACCGGGTTTTCCTTGAGGTGGTTGGCCAGTTCGGAGTTGAAAGCGTCGTCGTGACCGAATTCCACCTTGGCGAGTCGCTGTTTGAAAAGGTACAGATCGCCGCTTTCGGCACTGTAAGGCCGGACGAGCGCCTGCTCGAAGGCCGTCACCGCCGCCTGCGGCTTGCCCTCGCGCCGCAGCAATTCTGCCCAGTAAAAGAAATATTTACCGATGAAAGGTTGAGCCTGCGTGGCCCGTTGGAACTGATCGGCAGCCTCTTCGTAATCTCCCTTGTCGGCGGCCAGCCGGGCCAAGATATAACAGCCATCCGCAACGTTCTCGTCGTCATGGAAAGACCGTTCCAACCGCTGTTCGGCGTCCAGCCGGTCGTTGCGCTGCACCGCCAGCACGGCCAGGCGGTAATTCATTCCCGCCAAGGGAACGTGCTTGTTGACCGCCGTCTCATAAATCTTGCGAGCTTTCTCCGCGTCGCCGGAATGTTCGGCCTGCAAACCTTCGTCGGCAACTTTCATCGCCTGTTCGGCTGATTCCGGCGATGCAAGCAGGTCGGCCTCCGCGCGACCGAGGCCATGGCCACGGACCGGAGCCGCAGAAGTTCCGCGCCCGAGCAGATAACCCACCACCAGCAGCAATAGACCGACGGCTTGCGCGCCGAGCAAAATCCCGAGCGTGGATCGGCTTCGCCACCAACGGTCCATTCCGACCCCGGGTGGGACAGGTTCCCCGGAGTCGGTGGGGCGGGGCCAAGCGATGTTTTTGTTCCGTGCGAGCCGGTTGGCCGCCTCGTTAGAGGTCGCCACCGCTTCGTCGCGGTCGTCGAATGACGTTTCCTGGATCGGGTCATCGCCGGGAGTGGCCATGGCTGTCCGCTCGTCGCCGCCGGCCCGCTGAAACTTCTTGATCCGGCGCGCGCCTCGTTCCTTGAGACTCTCGGCCGCCGGCTCGATTTCTCCGAGAAAGTGCGCCGAAAGGACCTGGATGCTTGCCCGCAAATAATTGAACTGCTCCTCGATATCAGGCGGCAGGGGAAGTCGTTCCGCCGGGGGTTGGCCGCGCCGGGTCAGGGGCGTGAGAATAAGTGGGTTGGGGGGACCGTGCGGTTCCGCAGGCTCTTGGTTTTCCGCCATGGTAGATGGGTCACTTAATGGAAGGCGTCTCGTTTGTAAAGACCGGGCCATGCTTTGGGGACCCGACCCGGCCCGCGCGTTTTTTTGACTTCAGGCTTTCTGCTACGGGTATTTTACCTTTTAGTTAACAGGGAAATGAGCGCACCACCTACCAATCTGCTGGAGGCCGGTCTTGATAAGATCGATCAGGATCTGGTTTTCTTGATGGAATGCCTGCGGGAAGTGCTCGTCGGCTTGGGCGAAGAACCCCTGGCCCGTTTCGTGCCGTGGATTCGCCGCGAGGATGATCCCTCCGCGAACCCCGACACCTCAGACCGCCAATCAGTGCTCCCGGCACGCTTGGGTCAGGTATACGCGACGGCCTTTCAGTTGCTCAATCTTATCGAGGAAAATGTGTCGGCCCACGTGCGCCGCGAACGCGAAACGGTCGCCGGTCCCGCGTCGGAACCTGGTCTCTGGGGGGCCAATCTCGTCCGTTTGCAACACGCCGGACTCACTGCCGCGCAGATCGCCGCCGGGCTGCGGGGTATCGTGGTCGAACCAGTGCTCACCGCGCATCCGACCGAGGCCAAACGCCCGACCGCGCTCGAACAGCACCGCCGCCTTTTCCATCTGCTGGAAAACCGGGAGGACCCCCGCCAGACCCCCTCGGAACTGGCCGATGGCCGCGAGGAAATCAAGGTCACGCTCGAACGGCTCTGGCGCACCGGCGAAATCCTCCTGCGCAAGC
>CAXSED010000025.1:10104-42976 GCA_964236475.1 uncultured Chthoniobacterales bacterium | reverse complement strand
CGAGCGGTGGCTACGCTCTGCCGTTGGTCAACGCGGACGGTAGCAATGTCGATGGTCCGGTGACGGTCCACATTGCTCTGCCCAACTCGACGGCCACGCGCACGGCGACGGTGAACGTGTCGTCCTACACGGGGGCGGGTGGTTCCTACCGTGCAAACGTCGAGTGGGATGTCGTGACTGACACGCTGCCCGCTGCCAACCCTTCCAAGCCTTCCGTCAGCGGCAGCGGGACCGTGGCGAAAGGCAGCAAGCTCAAGTTGGTGGTGGCGCGTCCCGCGAGCAGCGACCTCTCGCAGCCGATGACGGTGGCTTACAAGCTCACGGGCACGGCTGTGGCCAACGTGGATTACTCGCCCTTGCCGGGCACGGTGACGATCCCTGCTGGGAAGGCGACGGCCAAGATCAAGGTCACGGCGCTAGACAACACGGTCCTCAGCCAGCCATCTGGTACAACCACGCTCCTGCTCAAACTCAAGGGGGTAGCAGGGGTACAAGGGAAAGCCACTGTGACGTTCGAGCCGTAACAAACGGCAGGTCTGGAATGGCATGGAGTGACCGGGTGGAGCTTTTCAAGATATTTCAGACTTACATTACCGCCCCCAGAGTCTCACAACTTGACCCTGGGAACGTCTTCCAGCCGTGTCGTGTAGCACGGTGACATCCGATCCCGCCGCGTGGACCACTTGTGCCGGAAGCCCGCCGTAGCTGTTCGCACCGTGCCGCTGCCGCCGTAGAGGTTGAGCTTGTCCACCGCCGCCATCAACGCGCGTTCTTTCTTCTCTCGTGCCGGATCGACAGACCGGAATAAACTGGCCTGTTTGTCGTCGTCGGGCACCAGGCCCAAGCAGAGCACGCCCGCCTTCACATAGCGGTAGCCGGGGCGGTAGATTGCCTGGAGGATTCGCTGGCACTCGCCCACCAATTCGAGGGTGAAGCAGGTTGGCACCAGCAACTCGCGTCCTGCTTGTGGATGATACTGCGGCAACTCTGGACGGTGCCGGTTGGTCATCAAGAACACGCACACGGCAGAGGCCGCCAATCCTTGTCGGCGCAGCTTTTCTCCGGCGCGGGTAGCGTGGGTCGCCACTGCTTGCCGCAAGCTCTCCAAATCGTACACTGGCTGGCCGAATGATCTCGAACAGCAGATGTTCTGGCGGTCAGGCTGGATTTCTTCTAGTTTCAGGCACGAGACGCCCCGCAGTTCCATCGCCATGCGCTCCACAACCACCCCGAAGGATTGACGTAGAAGTGAGAGCTTGGCGCGCGCAAGCTGACCCGCCGTGTAGATGCCCAGGGCCGCCAACCGCTTTTCCAGTCGTCCGGCCACGCCCCAAAGTTCCTTGACGGGCCACTCCTCGATCAGTGCTTGGCCCTTCTCGCCTTGGTGGTCGAGCACCAGCACGCCGCCTGCTTTCTTCGCGGCGCGGTTCGCCAGTTTGGCCAGCACCTTCGTTGCTCCGATGCCCACTCCGATAGGGATGCCTGTCCACCGCAGCACCTTTTCCCGGACCAATGCGCCATGCGCCTCCAGTTGGCTCATGGCGATGCCTTCCAAGCTCAGAAACGCTTCGTCAATGCTGTACACCTCGACCGCCGCCGCGTGTTGGCGAAGCACTTGCATGACCCGGCGGCTCATGTCGCCGTAGAGCGCGTAGTTGGACGAAAAGACCTCGACCTGGTTCTCCGCGAAGTGTCTGCGCCATTGGAACGCGGGTGCGCCCATCGGGATTTTGAGTGCCTTGGCTTCCGGGCTGCGCGCGATGACACAACCGTCGTTGTTGGAGAGGACGACTACTGGCTTGCCCCACAGCCGGGGCTGGAACACTGCCTCGCATGAGCAGTAGAAGCTGTTGGCGTCGCACAGGGCAAACATGACATTTTTCCCTGGAGCGCGAGAATCGGTTAGACCTTGAATTGCGTCACCTTGCCGGTAACGACGCCCCACACCTGAAATTCACGGTCTGCCCCAATGGGGATGCGCGGGAAATCGTCGTTCGCGGGCTGAAGCCACATCGCGCAGCCTTGCTTGCAGAGTCGCTTGACCGTGAACTCGCCATCCAGGCAAGCCACGACGATGTGCCCAGGCTTCGCTTCCACCGCCCGGTCCACGATGAGCAGATCGCCGTGGCAAATATCCACCTCTTTCATGCTCTCGCCCGCCACGCGCACCAGGAAGGTCGCAGGAGGATTGGAGATGAGCAGTTCGTTGAGGTCGAACTCGCCTTCCAGGTGATCGTCGGCGGGTGAAGGGAACCCGGCGCGCACTTCTGCACTGACCAATGGCAGCATCACCAACGGTCGCGGGAACGAAGCAGGCCGGTGGAAGGTTAGGCTCGATGCACGGCTGGTCATGGAAGGCAGGGAAAACCTCCCGCGCAGAAATGTCAATCAAAAATATCCAATCTTTTCACGTCGATGAAAAACCCAGTTTGTCGGCGCAGCAAAGTGTGTAGCACAGTATGTGCAAGACGTTCTTTGAAATTATGGTGCAGGCAGGATCGAGCGATCCGGGGCGTGGATGTTGTCTTGCTGGGCAAGTTCAGGAAAAATATCCACCAGTCGCCTTGCGACGGTACAGAAATCACGCCATCTCTTTGGTTCGAGCCATTTAGCAATATTATCTTCTTCCGGTCCCGACGGATCGCCCCGTCCAACGCACCCGATGGCTTTACAAGCGGCTTCAAAAAGCGCATGGCGTACCTGGCAGGATTGATATGCGTAGGTGGCGCGCAGAACAGAGTAACTGCCACTGTGCGGAAACATTGGGGAGACGGGCAGGGACGTGCAAACCCGCAGAAAACCCTCCATCCACCAGTGGAAGATGTTCAAGATGTTGAGGGATTTATCGGGAACCTGAATCGGAATTTTCCCTTCGTAAAGCTGGTGCAGCAAACTGATGAGATTCAAATGTTGCGGCGCGGGCAACTGGTGGCGGGTCGAGGTCAAATCTAGTTTGCAAGTTTGACAGAGCAGGGTAGAACCGTCGTGTTTGATACCCTGAGATGGAATGCGTTCAACGTAGAAATTCAGGGCCGCTTGGCAGCCGGGGCATCGGTCCATCAAAACCCGAGTATGCACGAAACAAACGCAAGGAAAGGCGGCACGCCATGAACGCCGGAGGTAAAATTCATGCGTGAGACATTCGAGGCAGTAACTATCAGGATACAAACCTGACTTCGATGCGTGAGATAGCTTTCTGCCCTGCGCTCCGATCTTGCCAGCGGGGGTGAGAAATCTTAAAAAATACCTCCGCGCCTCTGACTTGTAGGTGATGGTTTTCAAAAATTCTTCCGTCAGACCTGTGGCGGAGGCCATCATCACCACAAATGCCTCGTGCTCTACGGAGTCCGGGTTGATGTAGAAAAGAAACTTTTTTCCGGCATATAGACCCTTTTTTGTAATGGCGTCCGAATACCGCGCCCGGATAAGTTTTACAAAACTTTCAAACGGCAATTCGTGGGCTGATGCGGTTCTATTTACCCAAGAGGCGAAACTTTCGTCTTGTTTGGGCCGAGGACGCAATGGCAACATCCTCATCCAGCAGCGACGGTTTTGGCGTACACGCCGAATTGTTAGCACGACGCGATGGTCGGAACCAAATCATTAGTGCGATGCAGAGTCGATTAGCGTGAAGCTCTGTCGGTTAGCGTTTGGTGATGGAATCGGCAACGTCCGCCGGGGCGAGATTGACCGTGCAACGCCCTCGTGGCCAACGGTATCCACTGTTGGCTACGGCGGTCGTTACCCGGTCTTTACACTCCTTGACCGCCGCGTCGGGCAACCCGACTACCACCACCAGCGGCTTGCCGCCAGCCGCATTCACTTCCACTTCCACCTCGTAGGCATCAACGCCCTGCACCGCCGCCGAATAAACTTTTGCCAGCATCGGTTGAGCATGGGCAAAAGCAGTCCCCCATGTAAAGCCGCCGCTGCTCGAATCGTGTTGTCAGCACCATCCATTCCAGGGTTGCGCCATCCCTGGCGACCAGGTCAGAGTCAAAAAAGTGCCGGTAACCCTCCTGTGATTACATAATCTTTACATATCAACACTTGCATGTGTTCCCTTTTCGTGGGACGGCTTTTCTCAGCCAGCAATGGCAAACCTGGTTGCGGATAATACATCGATGGGCGGCAAAGACATTTTTGTCACGGCTTCTCTCTTTTCCTCCAGTCCGGAGAATCATCCCGCAACTCCTCAACACTGACCTAGGAAGCACATCAGAACCATGACCTTCGGAGATCGAATCAAAAATTTGCGACAAGAACTGGGGTTTTCCCAGGAAGCTCTCGGCGCGCAGGGCTTTGTCTCCACCCCGGGGTGGATCAAGATCGAGAACGGCCAGCGTCAGGCGAGCGAAAAGCTGATCACCAACCTGATCAACTGGCTCGTAGGCGACAAACACATGCGCTCCGGTGCCGCTAGCACGCTCAAGGAAGAACTGCTGACCCTCAAGTATCTCGGCAGCAACTCCGCGTTCCTCCGGGCCATGGCGAAAGTTCACGCCAAGACTTTGCCCTCCGGCGCGGCGGTTTTAGCCGAAGATACGAACGGTTATAAGACCAAGCCCCGCCGTGGCCGTCCGCCGATGAAAAAGCCCGCCGTGAAGGCAGGCCGGAAGTAATCGGTCAAAATCGCTGAAATTCAGCGCACAAAAGGAGCGGTAACCTCACGGTGATCGCTCCTTTTCTCTGGGCTGTTGGCGCGCTCTTTCTCGGCGCAATGCCCTGTCACGCAAGGTTGCCGCGTGACTTTCACGACTGCGTGCTGTTATTTTCCCGCCGTGCCATCTTCTGTTACTTCTTCCAGGGCCAACGGCCAGCGGACGCCCCTTAAAAGCAACGGCTCGCGTCCCGCAACGCCCGCCGCTCCGGCTCTGGTTTTCGGCGACCTGTGGCCCTACGATCCTGCCCCGGAAACGGCGGAATCCGGTCTCAAGACCCACTACGACCTCTTCATCGACGGCGAGTACCGCCAGCCGAAATCGGGCAAATATTTCGAGACGATCAACCCCGCCACGGAGGAAAAACTCGCTGACATCGCCCTCGCTGGCGAGGCCGACGTGGATGCCGCCTACCGCGCCGCGCAGAAGGCGTTTGACACGACCTGGGGCAAGATGCCCGGCCAGGAACGCAGCAAATACCTTTTCCGCATCGCCCGCCTTTTGCAGGACCGCGCCCGCGAATTCGCCGTGGCCGAAACGCTCGACGGGGGCAAACCCATCAAGGAGTCACGCGATTTCGACGTGCCCACCGCCGCCGCGCATTTTTTCTACCACGCCGGTTGGGCGGACAAACTGGACTACGCGTTTCCCGGGCCGCGCCGTCCGCAGCCGCTCGGCGTCGTCGGGCAGGTCATCCCGTGGAATTTTCCCTTGCTGATGCTGGCCTGGAAGCTGGCCCCGGCCTTGGCGTGCGGAAATTGCGCAGTGCTCAAACCGGCGGAAACCACGTCCCTCACCGCGCTGAAATTTACCGAACTGCTCCGCGACGCCGAACTCCCGCCGGGCGTGGTCAACATCGTCTGCGGCGCGGGCGAAACCGGCGCGCTGGTGGCCCGGCATCCGCTCGCCACCAAGGTGGCTTTCACCGGGTCCACGGAAGTCGGCAAGGCGATCATGCGCGAAACCGCTGGGGCAGGCAAACGCCTCACCCTGGAACTCGGCGGCAAGGCGGCGAACATCGTTTTCGACGACGCGCCGATGGATCAGGCCGTAGAGGGCGTCATCAACGGTATCTATTTCAACCAGGGGCACGTCTGCTGCGCGGGCAGCCGCCTGCTCGTGCAGGAAAGCATCGCCGAGCGTTTCGTCGTCAAATTGAAGACCCGCCTCGCCAGCCTGCGCGTCGGCGATCCGCTCGACAAGAACACCGATGTCGGCGCGATCAACTCTCGCGGGCAACTCGCGCGCATCCGCGAGATGGTGGCCGTCGGCGAGGCGGAAGGCGCGGAACTCTACCAGCCGCCTGGCTGCCGTCTGCCGACGAAGGGCTTCTGGTTCGCGCCGTCGATTTTCACCGGCGTCACGCCCAGCCACCGCATCGCCCAGGAAGAAATTTTCGGCCCCGTACTCAGCGTGCTGACGTTCCGCACGCTCGAAGAAGCCGTCGAAAAAGCCAACAACACGGCCTACGGTTTATCTGCTGGCGTGTGGACGGACAAAGGTTCACGCACCCTGCAAATGGCCGGGTCGCTCAAAGCAGGCGTGATCTGGGCGAACACGTTCAACCAGTTCGATCCGTCCTCACCCTTTGGCGGGTACAAGGAAAGCGGCTTCGGACGCGAGGGGGGCCGCCAAGGCTTGGGTGCCTACGTGAAACTCGGCTAACGTCCGTTCCAAGATGTCCCGCCTCCCTATCACCAAAACGCCCAAGATCTACGTCGGCGGCGCGTTCATCCGCTCCGAGAGTGCACGGGTCCTGCCCGTCCACGACGCGGACGGCAAACTCCTCGGCAACGTACCCCGCTGCACGCGCAAGGACCTGCGCAACGCCGTCGAGGCCGCCGCCGCCGCCGGTCCCGGCTGGGCCAAACGCACCGCCTACAACCGCGGCCAGATTCTCTACCGGCTCGCGGAAATGTTGGAATCGCGCGCCGCCGAACTCGCCGCCAGCCTCGCCCACGACAAAGCCGCCGGGGAGGTCGCCGCCGCCATCGACCGGATCATCTACTATGCGGGCTGGGCCGACAAATTCGCGCAAGTGATTGGCAACACAAACCCTGTCTCGGGTCCCTATTTCAATTTCACGTTGCCCGAACCCATGGGTGTGGTCGGGGTCCTCACCGACGAAGCCGCCCCGCCGCTGCTCGGCCTGCTCAGCCAGATCGTGCCGGTCATCGTGAGCGGCAACACGGTGGTTGCCTTTGCGCCGGAAGCTGCCCCCCTGCCCGCCATTTTGCTCGGCGAGATGCTGGCCGTCAGCGATCTTCCCGGCGGCATCATCAACCTGCTCACGGGTCGCCGCGCGGAACTACTGCCGACCTTTGCCACGCACGAGGGCATCCGCGCGGTGGATGCCGCCGGGGTGTCCGACGCCGAGCGCAAGACCCTCGGCCTCGGCGCGGCGGAAAGTATCAAACGTCTGCGCACCCGCGCTCCCGGCTCCGTGGATTGGTCCACGGCCCAAGGGGTTGAGGAAATCGCCGATTTCGTCGAGTTCAAGACCGTCTGGCACCCGGTCGGCGCCTAGAAACAACCCGTCTAAGGGTTTTCTTTCATGGAAACATGAAAAACGTGCAACGGCTGCGAACTAAATAGGGTGGAGGTCTACCCTTGCCCAGCCAGCAACGCTTCGATCTCTGCCCGCAGGGGCATCGCCGGGGCTGTGCCCGCCCGCGTGACCGACAACGCCGCGCCTGCGTTGGCAAACCGCGCTGCCCGCTCGATCTCCCCC
Organism: uncultured Chthoniobacterales bacterium; assembly: GCA_964236475.1. Taxonomy (GTDB): domain Bacteria; phylum Verrucomicrobiota; class Verrucomicrobiia; order Chthoniobacterales; family SZAS-18; genus CAHJWO01. The sequence goes on along the minus strand of CAXSED010000025.1, from coordinate 35,584 downwards.
GCGCCAAACTCCGTCAACGCCGCCGCGAATGCCCCCACGAACGCATCGCCCGCGCCCGTCGTGTCAATCGCCACGATCCCCCGCATCGCCGGGATCAGCGCATGGCTTTCCTGCCGCGAAACAAAACACCCCCGCGCGCCCAGCGTGACGATCACCGTCGCCACCCCCAGCAAGCGGCAAAGTGTCTGCAACTCCTCGTCGGCCAACGCCTCCAGTTTCCGCTCATCGAGCCCCTCGCCCGCCACACCCTGCGTCTGCGGCAGACCGTTCATCAACGCCGCAAACTCCGTCTCGTTCGGGATCAAAATATCGACGTGGGTCAGCAACGCCGCGTCGAAATCCGGCCTCATCGGCGCGGGGTTTAGAATCACCGTTGCCCCGGCTTCCCGCGCGATCTCCATCGCCCGCGCTTCCGCTTCCAGATTCGCCTCCAACTGCGTCACCATCACGGTTGCCGACCGCAACGCCTCCGCGTGCGCTTCAACGTCCGCCCGCGTCAGCGCGTTGTTCGCGTCGAGCGAGACGATGATCTCGTTTTGCCCGTGCGCATTGACCAGGATACCCGCCGCTCCCGTGGGTCGATCCGCCTTTTCGGCCACGAGCCACCGGATGCCCTCGGCCTCCTGAAACGACCGCGCCCCGGTCCCGAACGCGTCCCGCCCGACCGCCCCGATGAACGCCACCATCCCCCCGGCTCGCGCGGCGGCCACGGCCTGGTTCGATCCTTTGCCGCCCGGTCCCGTCAAAAACTGCCCGATCACCGTTTCGCCGGGCCGGGGGAATTCCGCACACTGAAACGTGAGGTCCTGCACAAAGCTGCCGACGACGATGATCTGGGGGGCATCCATGTCGCCATCAAAGAGAAACGTCTCGCGCCCGTCGATAGGAAAGCGGTCGCTTTTTCGCTCGCCAACGGTTAAGAAAACAGATGCTGCCGCTTTCCATCCGCCGCCTGATTGATGACGTAGGCTCCGTGGACAAGGTCGGCGTCGAGGCGCGCACGGCGGCGTTCATGACCCGCTCCCTCAAAAAAAATGCCAAGCTCTGGGGTCTGAAAACTGCCGTTTCCATGGTGGACTTGACCACGCTCGAAGGCCAGGACACGCCCGGCAAGATCGCCCAACTTTGCGCCAAAGCACTCCAGCCGCACGCGCCCGATCCTACCGTGCCTCCGGCGGCGGCGGTGTGCGTGTACCCGGCGCTCGTCGCGGCGGCCAAGTCGCACGTCGCGGGCAGCCCGGTCCGGGTCGCCAGCGTGGCCACCGCGTTCCCGAGCGGGCAAGCCCCCCTGCGCACCCGGCTCGCGGAGGTACGCGCCGCTGTGGCCGACGGCGCGGACGAGATCGACATGGTCATCAACCGCAATGCTTTCCTTTCCGGTCGCATCGGTGAGGTGCGCGACGAAATTGCCGCCGTCCTGGAAGCTTGCGGCGGTGACGCTCACGGGTCCGCGCGACTCAAGGTCATCCTCGAAACCGGCGAACTCGATGGCTACGACCAGATTCGCGCCGCCAGTTTCCTGACCATGCGCGCCGGTCTCCGTCCCGGCGATTTTATCAAAACGAGCACCGGCAAAACCAACAGTAACGCCAACCTAGCCAACACGCAGGTCATGCTCGAATCCATCCGCGATTTCTACCTGGAAACCGGCATTCCCATCGGCATGAAACCCGCCGGGGGCATTCGCACCGCCAAACTCGCGCTGCATTTTCTCGTCGCGGTCAAAGAAACGCTCGGCGACGATTGGCTGACCAACACCCGGTATCGTTTCGGTGCCAGCGCGCTGCTCAACGACCTCCTGCGCCAGATCGAGAAGGAACGCACCGGTGCTTATCAGGCGTCCTACACGTTCTCCGAGGCAACTTCGGGGTATTAAAAACTCCTCTCACTCGCCCGCTGCCATGCGTCCCTTCTCCCGTTGGTTCTGCCTGCTGCTGGCTGGCGCGCTTGGTTTTCCGACACCCCACACCGACGCGCAGCAAACGCCCGTTCCGGCTCCCGCTCCGAAGCGCTTCACCGTCGCCCTGCCGCCCGGACAACTTCCCGTCCCGCTGGATGCTTGGCTTACCTCGCCCACGCTTTGGCAGACTTCCCCCGAACAATTTCCGGCGGCCCGCGATTTCCGCTTCCGTTGGGTGTCCACTGCGCATGACGCCGCCCGCACGGATTTCCCCGCCTTGCGTTTGCACGATCTGCCCGTGGCCGAGGTGATCACCCGTTTTTCTCCCGGCAACGCCACCACTCCCACCTCCAGCCCCGGCGTGGCTCCTGCCCCCGCTGCCCTCGCGGCGACCGCCGGTCACACCCAGCTTTCCGGCATCCAGATTTCGGTCTACAACCGGGGCGACGCTGGCGACCTCGACCAGAAAAGTTTCGACGCCCTCGTCGCGCAAAGTAAAAACGCGCTCAGCGATCTGACCGGCACCGCCGCCGCCGAACGCGGGACGGACAACGGCAGCGCCGTGCAGAGCCGTGGCCTCGTCTGGACGACTCCTCAGAGCCGCTACCTGCTTGAATGGAGCGCCACCCCCGAGAACAAGGTACAGGGCATCGCCTACCGCGCCGAGTTCGTCCGCCTGAAAATCACCCCGGCGCACGACCAGCCCAAAACCTTTCTAGACCAGTTGCGCACGGCGGCGAGCGTCACCGCCGGAGTCACCCGGCCCGCCACGGTCCACGCCTCGGAGCTGCCTGCCCGCATCGTCAAAGACCCTGACGGCGGCGAGCGTCTACCGAACATTCCCATGGTCGATCAGGGCCAGAAGGGCTACTGCGTGACCGCTGCCACCGAGCGCGTGCTGCGCTATTACGGCGTCGAGGTCGATCAGAACGAACTCGCCCAGATCGCCAACACCGCCACCGAAGGTGGCACGAGCACCGACGCCATGCTCGCCGCCCTCAAAAAGCTGGCCAGCCGTTTCAAGGTCAATGTTATCACCGAGGTCAATCCCAGTTACCAAGATTTCCTGCGTGAAATCGACGACTACAACCGCGTAGCGCGTAACGCCCCGAAGGCTTCCAACGCCACGCTCATCGACACTCGCGCCACCCCGTTATCCTACGACATGATCTACGAGCAGATGCAAGGCGACCTGCTGCGCGACGCTCGCACCAAGCTCAACCCCGCCTACATGACCCGCTTCGAGCACGACATCCAGGCCCGCCTGGACCGTGGCATCCCGCTGCTCTGGTCGGTGGCGTTAGGTCTCTTGCCCGAAGAAAAGCTGAACCCGCAGGCTCGCGGCGGACACATGCGCCTGATCATCGGCTACAACGCGAAGACGAAGGAGGTCTATTATTCGGACACTTGGGGCATCGGCCACGAACTAAAGAAAATGCCTCTCGCCAATGCTTGGACGATCACCACCGGCCTCTTTACCTTGGAGCCGATTTAAGTCTCTGCCACCGCCCGCCGCCTTCCTACGTCACCTTCTCATACTTGCTGGGAAAGCTATGTTGTGCGCGGCCCTCGTCGGCCTCGAATTCGTTGGTCGTCTTGTAAAGCTCGTACCGCCCATCGCTGGCCACGTTGTCGGCATACCGTGCGCGCAACGCCGCCAATTCCTCGTGCGAATACTGCTTGAAATTGCGTGCGATCTCCAAGTTCTGCTTCATCTCGGGCAGGTGCTCCATTCCGCTGATCGTCGTCAGCACCGGCAGGCTCATCGCGTAACGCAACGCCTCCTCCACGCTGATGACGTGCGCTTCCTGAGCTCGGGCGTTGCCGTTGAGACTTTTCATGCCCAGCGGCATGATCCCACGCCGATGCAGCTCCGGCAGCACACGCTGCTCGAAAGAATGAAACGTTCCGTCAAACGCGTTGAGCGGCAACTGGCACGCGTCGAACGGATAATCATACGCCAGCATCGCCAGATGAATCGCCGGGTCCTTGTGCCCGGTGAAACCGACATAGCGAACCTTTCCCTGTTCCTTCGCCTTGGTCAGTGCCTCAATCACGCCGCCCTTCATGAAATGCCGCTCGGGATCGTTCCAATACGCGCACTCATGTACCTGCCATAAGTCGAGGTGGTCGGTTTTCAGCCGCCCGAGCGTTTCCTCCAATTGCTGCATCGCCACGGTCGCATCTCGCCCGTGCGTGCAGACTTTGCTCATCAGAAATACCTTGTCCCGCCGTCCGCCTTCCGCCAACGCCTTGCCCATGCGTTCCTCGGAAACGTGCTTGTTGTATTCCCAGGCGTTGTCACAGAAATTGACGCCCGCATCCACCGCCTGCTGAACGATGGCGATGCCTTCCTGCTCAGGCGTCTTTTCGCCACCAATGGAATACCCACCGATCCCAATGATGCTGATCCAATCGTCGCCCTTGCCAAACCGCCGCCGCATGATCCCACTCTCGTGCACTTTCTCTTCCAAGGGCGGCATGTGGGCGAGCACATTTTCGCCTTCCTTGGCGGGCACGGGCGAAATTTCGTGATCTTGAGCGCGGGCGGCTCCGGCGCTGGCTAGGGCGGTACCGGCAGCGGCCAAGGCGGTCCGCTGGAAAAAATCACGTCGGTTGAGAGGCGAAGAAAGCTCGTTCGTAAGGTCGTCGTTTTTCATGTGGTGAGCGGAGTATCAACAATTATTCGTTCGCTGCGTCCGTTCGGGTTCGGATTTTCTGTCCCGGGGTGGTCTGCCACCTGTTTTCCGATGCGCTCCTGGCCGGTCGGACACAGGTCGAGCAGCACGCATCGGTCGCACTCGGGACCGCGAAAATGGCAGCATCGCTGCCCGTGGAACATGATGATTTCGTGGTCGTCGTAAACGGTCTGCGCGTCCCATTCCTCCGGCAGCATCGCTTCGAGCACCGCGTGGGCCGGGCCGACATCCAGGCTCATCGGGATCAATCCGAGCCGTTGCGCGACGCGGTGATGATGGCTGTCCACCGGCAGGGCGCGCCCGCGAATCCGGCTGAAGATGTACACCGCCGCGCTGGTTTTCGGCCCGACGCCCGGCAAGGTTTCTAGCCAGTCGCGCCCCTCCCGCACGGGCATGGTCTCAAGAAAATCGAGCGACAAATCCCCGCCGCGCTTCTCGGTGACCAGCCGCAGAATTTGCTGGATGCGCGGGGCCTTCTGCTCGGGCCAGTTGCAGGTCTTGATGGCATCCTGCACCTCACCCACCGGCGCGTCGCGCACGGCCACCCAGTCGGGAAAACGTTTCCTCAGTTCCTTGTAGGCCGCGCCGGATTCGGAGTTGCGCGTGCGGTGCGAGAGCAGCGAGGAAACCAACTCGTCGAGCGGCGTCAGTTCGTGGAAATAGCCAACCGGGCAGCCGTACTCCCGGCAAAGCCGCTGATGCACCAGCACGAGTTTCTGCCGGGCCGCTCCTTGCTCATCGACTCGCGCCGGTGGCGACGGCACGGGAGCATCGCCGCCGAATAAATCGTCCTGCACATGCGTCGCGGCAGAGGGGCGTCGGGAGGCCATGGTTCCTTCGTATTCGTCTCCCGACACGGGCCTGCGCCTGCGGTTGATCCCGGCCAAAGGAAAAGGCGTCTTCCCGAAGGACGACGCCCCGTTCCACTTTCTAACCGGAATGCCTACCAGTTCAACGCTCCACCGGTCTGGTATTCCGTGACGCGCGTCTCGAAGAAATTCTTCTCCTTGCCGAGGTCGATGGTCTCGCTCATCCACGGAAACGGGTTACGCGACCCATATTTGGGTTGCAGGCCGATCCGCTCCAACCGGCGGTCGGCGATGTGCTGCACGTACTCGCGGAACAGGCTGGCGTTCAGTCCCAGAATCCCCTTCGGCAAGCAGTCTTCCGCGTACGCGATTTCCAGTTCGACCGCCTTGGTGATCATCGCCTCAATTTCCGCCACCAGCTCGGGCGTCCACGCTTCCGGGTTCTCCGCTTTGATTCCGTTGATCAGGTCCGCGCCGAAGGACAAATGCGTGCTCTCGTCACGCATGATGTACTCAAACTGCTCGCCGATGCCCGCCATCCGGTTCTGCCGTTTGAACGACAGGATCATCACGAACCCGGAGTAGAAGAAAATTCCCTCCATGATGACGTAAAAGCCGATCAGGTTCTTGATGAATTTCTGCACGCCTTCCACCGTGTCCGTGGAGAAATTCGGGTCCATGATGTCCGCCGTCAGCGTCATCTCGAACGCGTCCTTGTCGTGGATCGAATTCACCTCGTGGTACATGTTGAAAATCTCGCGCTGATCCAGCGAAAGGCTTTCAACGATGTAGTGGAAGGTGTGCGTGTGGACGGCTTCCTCGAACGCCTGCCGCAGCAGGAACTGGCGGCACTCGGGATTGGTGACGTGTTTGAAAACAGCCAGCACGATGTTGTTGCCCACCAGGCTCTCTGCTGTGGAGAAAAATCCCAGGTTGCGCATGATGACACGGCGTTCGTCCGCGTTGAACCGGTTGGACTTCCATAGCTCGATGTCGCGCTGCATGGAAACCTCCGTCGGCATCCAGTTGTTCGCGCAACCATTGAGATAATGCTCCCATGCCCACTGGTATTTCAGAGGCATGAGTTGATTCACGTCGACGGCTTTGCAGTTGATGAGCCGTTTGTCGTCGGCGTCAATGCGTTTGGCGAGGTCGTGGGCTTCGGGGCGTTCGTCGGAAGAGTTGCAGCAGGACATGGCGGAAAGTTGGCGTGGAAGGTTGGAAACCGGGACGGAAATCCCAGTGGGACTACGCCGCTCCCGACGAGGTGGATGCTGACGGTGTCGGGTGGATCACCTCGGAAATCTTTTCCGGGATCGACGCCACGGCGGCAGGGATCTCTTTGATCGGCTCGACCACGGCAGCAACGATTTTCTTGAAGGTGGATTTCGGCGCGGGCTTCGCCTTCGCCTTGGGCGCGACTTTCGGAGCAGGCTTTGGCGCGACCTCTGCCACCACCGCCTTTTTAATCGCCACCGCCTTGGCCTTCACCGCTGTCTTCGCTGCCGTTACCTTGGGCTTCACGGCAGCTTTCGCCGCTGTCACCTTGGATTTCACCGCTGTCTTCACGGCGGCAGCTTTGGCTTTCACAGCCACCTTCGCCGTCGGTTTGCCAACCTTCGCTTTGGAAGGTAACACCTTGGCGGCCACCTTTTTCACGAGGGGTAATTTGGCGAGCGGCTTCTTAGAAGCGAGGGCTTTGCCAGCGACGGTCTTGATAACCGACTTTTTGGCAGGCGCGGCTTTGGATTTTGTGACGGGTGCTTTCTTGGGCGCGGGCTTCTCGGCGACAACAGGTTTTTTCTTGGCCATATATGCGGGTTAACTTCTCCGGTTAGGTTGAGGTAGCTGCGGTGGTGACGGCGGACGGGTAAAGTCAGCGAGGAGCGTTTCTTATTGGCAAGCCTCGCAGGTCGGGTCGAGCAAGCTGCACATTTTCGCCGATTCCGGCTCAGCGATTTCTTCGATGGCGGCCGGTTCGTTCATCGTCCCCGGCCCGGCGACGATCGCGTGCGCGGGCGTGGCGACCGACACCGTCGCGGGTGCAGGCGTCTGGCGCTCGACCTTCACGTTGGCGCTCGCGCTTTTATTTTTCATCCAACGCGGTTGTGCGCCCCGGCGGTTGAGATCGACCGTGCTCTTCTCGATCTGCGTGGCGGCGAGCGTCCGCAGATAATACGTCGTCTTAAGTCCCTTTTGCCACGCGAGCATGTACATGTCGCTCAATTTTTTACCGTTTGGCGCGGCCAAATACAAGTTCAACGATTGCCCCATGTCGATCCATTTCTGGCGGCGGCTGGCGCACTCGATCATCCAGCGGGGTTCGATCTCGAACGACGTGCGGAACACGTCTTTCACATGCTCGGGGATGCGTTCGATCTCCGCGAGCACGCCGTCGTAGAATTTCAGGTCGTCGAGCATCTCGGCGTCCCACAGCCCGAGTTTTTTGAGTGCCTCGATCAGATACGTGTTGATCGTGGTGAATTCACCCGACAGGTTCGATTTGGCGAACAGATGCTTGTACATCGGCTCGATGGACTGACTGACCCCGCTGATGTTCGAGATCGTCGCCGTCGGCGCGATGGCCATCGTGTTGCTGTTGCGCATCCCGTGTTCTTTGACGGCGGCGCGCACCACGTCCCAGTTCAGCGTGGACGAATGGTCCACGTCCAGATAACCGCCGCGCTCTTGGGCGAGCAAATCGCGGGTGTCCATCGGCAGGAGGCCCCGGCTCCACTTGGAGCCTTGGTACGTCTGGTACGTCCCGCGTTCCCGGGCCAGTTCCGTCGAGGCCAGGATCGCGTGATAGGAAATCAGTTCCATTGAACGGTCGGCAAAATCCACCGCTGCATCGCTGGCATAGGGAATGTCCAGCATGTAAAGCGCATCCTGAAAACCCATCAACCCCAGGCCCACCGGACGGTGGCGCATGTTCGCGGTCCGCGCCTCCTTGGTCGGGTAATAATTGATGTCGATGACGTTATCGAGCATCCGCATGGCCATGCGGATCGTCGTTTGCAGCAACGCCGCGTCGATCCCGCCGTCCTTGATGTGCTCGGCCAAATTGATTGACCCCAGGTTGCACACCGCGATTTCTTCCTCGGACGTGTTGAGCAAAATCTCCGTGCACAGGTTCGACGAATGCACGACGCCCGTGTGATCCTGCGGCGAGCAGATATTGGACGGGTCTTTGAACGTTAGCCATGGGTGGCCGGTCTCGAAGAGCATCGTCAGCATCTTGCGCCACAGCGTGACGGCCTCCACCCGGCGGTGCAGCGGCAACTCGCCGTTGTCGGCCTTGGCCTCGTACTCGGCGTAACGCGTCTCGAACGCCCGCCCGTACAGATCATGCAAATCTGGGCAATCGCTCGGGTTGAACAGCGTCCACATCCCGTTCTGCGCCACGCGCTTCATGAACAGGTCGGGAATCCAGTTCGCCGTGTTCATGTCGTGGGTGCGGCGGCGTTCGTCGCCAGTGTTCTTGCGCAGTTCGAGGAAATCCTCGATGTCCAAGTGCCACGTTTCCAAGTACGCGCACATCGCGCCCTTGCGCTTGCCGCCCTGGTTGACCGCGACCGCCGTGTCGTTAGCCACCTTCAAAAACGGCACGACGCCCTGGCTCTCGCCGTTGGTGCCGCGAATCGTTGCGCCCGTCGAACGGATGTTCGTCCAGTCGTTGCCCAGACCGCCCGCCCACTTGGAGAGCTTGGCGTCGTCGCTGATGACCTTGAAGATGTGGTCGAGATCGTCCATCACCGTGCTCAGGTAGCAGGACGAAAGCTGCGGGTGCAGCGTGCCGCTGTTGAACAGGGTCGGCGTGGACGACGTGAACCTCTGCGACGAAAGCAGCTCGTAGAACTCGATGGCGCGTTCGTTCTTCTGGTCCGCCGTCTCGTTCACGGCGAGGCCCATCGAAACGCGCATCCAGAAATATTGCGGTGTTTCGAGCCGGGTGCCTTTTTCGTGGATCAGGTAGCGGTCATACACCGTCTGCAAACCCATGTACGTAAACCGCGTATCGCGCTCGACGTGCAGGGCGGCGGAAATCTTCGGCAGATCGAACGTGAGCAGGCTGCTGTCCAACCGGCCCAGATCGACCCCGCGCTTCAGATAATCGGCAAAGTGCCCGGCGTGGCGGTTGGCCAGGCTGGCAGCGTCGAGGTTTTCGTCGGCGTCACCGGGCAGCACTTCCCGGTAGATCACGTTCACCAGCAGCCGCGCGGCGACGTAGCTGTACGCCGGTTCGCGTTCGATGCGCGCTTTCGCGGCGAAGATCATCGCCTTGTCGATTTCCTCGCAGCGCACCCCGTCATAAAGATTTTGGAGGGCTTCCTCCGCCAATTCACGCCAGTTGGTGCGATCCTCCAGCCCGGCGCAGGCACGGATGAGCTTGCGGCGGACGTGCTGCACGTCGAGCGGTTCTGTCGTGCCGTCCGGCAGGGTAACGTTGAGCGCAGGCATCCCGAGCGACGCCGGTTCTTGCTGGCCGCGCAACAACCGCGCCTTCTTGCGCTCCTCCCGGTACAGAATATAGGACCGCGCGATGGCGTGCTGACCCGAGCGCATCAACTCGTTTTCCACGAGGTCCTGAATCAACTCAACCTCCAGTTCCTTGCCATCGGCGGCCAGTTCGAGCGCCTTTTGCGCCACGGCGGCAGCCATGTAACTGATGGAGGTCCGCATCTCGGTCGGCAGTTGCTGGTCGTCGCCGACCTTCAACTCCGCCCGGTACGCGCTTTCCAGCGCAAGCTGGATGCGGATGTCCGTGAACGGCTCAAGGTGGCCGTCCCGTTTGCGGACGAGAAATCGTTCCGCCTCGTTGGCGGCAGCAGTTGGCAGCAGGTCGAATTGAATTTGGGTCTCTTGGTCGGTCATGGACGCAGAATTTTCGGAAAAGTGGTGGGAGTAGCGAACAAATCGTTCCCGAGTATCAGGCGACTCCTCTGCAGGGACCGAAACCGTCGATGCCATGCTCCCTCGGCGGACACAAAACGCGCAGAAAACCCCTCCCAGGCGCATGAAACTCCCGCGCCGGGCCGAACATTTTCGTCGTTTACAACCCTCCACCGAGCGGCCACACGGAACCCTGGTTTGCCGTGACGACCGGCATTCCGTTCCCTCCCGAAGCAGCTTCCTGGTGTTCGCCGAAAAGGGACTTCAGGAACCCTACTTCCAGAAGCACCTCTTCCACGAACTGGACACTACTAATAGTATCCCACTCAAAGAACTATTCAACAAGTAGTATTCTTTGCCGGTTCGGACACAAGCTTTTTATCGAGAAAAATTTTTTACTTTCGCTCAAAAAACACTGGACACAGTCCAGCCGGTTTCCATGTTTTGCGTTCCGGTTTGCCGCTCCGTCCGGCCCCCACTGGGAGAGCCTATCCGCTGGCAGCCGCCATCGGTGCTACCTGATCTCTCTGTTCGTCGCCCAACCGGCTGTCGGTCACCAGGTAGTTGCGCACGTAGTCGGCGACGGACTCGCCCAGCGGCGTGATTTCGACGTTTTTGCAGTACCCGCGCAGCTTCGTCAGGTCGGCCTGTGTGTGGTACTGATACTTGCCCCGCAGGGCGGCGGGCATGTCGATGAATTCGATGGCCGGCTCCTTGTCCAACGCCGCGAAGATGGCCCCGGCCAGTTCGATCCAGGTGTGCGCCTGGCCCGATCCGACGTTAAACAACCCGCCCGCCGTAGCCGTCTCCGCGAGTTCAATGGTGAGGTTCACCGCGTCCTTCACGTACAGGAAATCACGGGTTTGCTCGCCGTCGCGGTAGTCGGGCCGGTGGCTCTTGAAAAGCTGGACCTTGCCTGTTTCAACGATCTGCCGGTACGCCTTGTGGACGAGCGAGCGCATGTCGCCCTTGTGGTCCTCGTTGGGGCCGAACACGTTGAAATACTTTAGCCCCACGATGCCGTCGAGAAAACCATGCTTCGCCGCGTACAGGTCGAACAGGTGCTTCGAGTACCCGTACATGTTCAAGGGCCGGAACACGCTGATGTCGTTTTCCAGGTCGCTCATGCCTTGCGCGCCGTCGCCGTAAGTCGCGGCGGACGATGCGTAAACAAAGCGCGCGTCGTGCGCCAACGCCCAGCGGGCCAGCGTCTTGGTGTACTCGAAATTGTTGCGGACGAGGTAGGCCGCGTCGCGCTCGGTCGTGGAGGAACAAGCTCCGAGATGGAAAACCAGTTCGATTTCCGAAAGCGCGGGATCATCCACTTCCACCCGGCGCAGCAGTTCGTCGGCCTCCAGATAATCGTGGAAACGCAGGGGCGCGAGGTTGCGCCATTTCTCGTCGGTGCCGAGGAAATCGGCCACGAGCACGTCGTCCACGCCGCGCTGGTTGAGGTCCCAGATGAGGGCGCTGCCGATAAAACCGGCGCCGCCGGTGACGAGAATTTTGCTCTCGGTGGAATCAAAAACGTTCATGGCATGTCAGGGAGGAAAAACAGGCGGTCAATACTGTAGCCAAACCTGTTCGGCCAAACCTAGCGTAAAGTGCGTCCGAATCGTTTTGTCATTGGCTACTTACACCCAACGCGGCTCCGTGAACGGCCCCCCTTTGACCACCCCATGCTTATATAAGAGGCGCGCGAACTCCCGGATAGCCTGTTTTTCCGGCGCGCCGAGCCGAAAACGAATCCATTCCGTCAGGTATCGTTGGCTTACCGCCGCCGGGAACCGCTTCTCGGCGGCCACGATGCTCGCCACCTTCCCCTGCCCTTCTTTTCGCCACGCACGCAGCCGTTCGCCCAATGCCTCCGGCTCCGGCGTGCCCGGTCGCACCAGCCACGCCGCGAACACGAACGGCAGTCCGGTCGCCTGCTGCCATTCCTCGCCCAGATCGAAATAGCGATACCGGTCGCCGTGCCGCAGCCGGAACTCGATGGCCGGGTCACCGATGATGAGCGCGCCTTCCCCCGGTTTCAGCGCGTCCGGCGGTCGGCCCCCCGGAAACGGTTCGCAGCCCGGCGTCAGGTCGTGGAACTCTGCCAGCAACACGCGCTGGAGGTTGAAAGAAGTACGCGAATCGTGGTCGAGATAGAGCGTGTGGAGCCGGTCGAAATCACCCGCGTAGGCAATGAACACGCTGAACACCGCCCCCCGGCTGGCAATGACCACATCATCGACCACCAGATAGCCCGGGTGCGCGATCAACTCGAAGATCGGCGAAAGCGCCACGTCGAGCCGCCCGTCACGCAAGCCGTCCGCCAGGCTGGCCGGCACCTCGAAGGAAACCTCCGCGTCGTGCCCGTGGATGAGCGGCTTGGAGTTGAGATAGCGCACACAGCCGATGCGCACACCTGTAGGGTCAGACATGACGACACCATCGCGCGTTTTGCGGCGCGCCGCTCCTGCCAACTGATTGTGACAGAATTATCACAACGCGCGTTTGGACGGAAAAACGGACGCGCGGTATTCATCAAGCCACCTTTCAACTCCCGAAATCGCCGAAGATGACCCTCACGTTCCGTCCCCTGTTGCTTTTGCTGGCTAGCACTTTTGGTTGGGCTGCCGCCGCGTCCGCGCAATTTTCGCCTTACGGCAGCGCGACGATCAACACCGCAACCACCACGATCCAGACCCTCCCCTCGGGCACCGGCACCATCACGAGCAGCGGCTCGATCAACGTTTCCACCACCGGCGTCGCGTTGACCCTGAGCGGCACCAACACCACGCTGCTCAATTACGGCTCGATCTATAACACCAACGCCAACGCAACGGGCAGCAGCACGACGCGCGCCCTGCGCGCCGACGGGACCAATCTCCAGATCACCAACGAGACCGGCGGTGTGATCCAATCCACCGGTGACGACACGGTGCGCTCCAGCACGGCAGGCACCTCGATCACCTTCACGAACAACGGCACCATCACCGCTCTGAACACCTCGACTTCCAGCCCGCAGCAGGCAGTCGATTGGAACAGCATCACCACCGGCGCGAACACTTTTAACAACTCCGGCACCGTCCAGGCCACCGGCAACGACGCCATCCGTCCGGGCGTCAACGGCGTGGTCAACAATTTCTCCGGCGGCAGCATCACCTCGGCGAACACCACTCTCGCCGCCGCGATCAGCGCGGGCAACGGCCTGTCGAGCGACGGCATCGACGCGCAGACTAACAGCGGCGTACAGGTCACCAACAGTGGCACGATCTCGGGCGGACGGCACGGCATCACCGGCGGCAATACCACCGGCACCGGGGCCTACGCGATGTCGATCACCAACAACGCCAACGCGACCATCCAGGGGAACAACGGGTCGGGGGTGAACATCGACGGAATCAACGGCAACGAGGTCGTCACGGTCGTGAACAACGGCACCATCACCGGCAATGTCACCACCCTCAACAGCGGGGAAACCGCGCACGACGGCGACGGCGTGGACGTGGACGGTCTGGTCAACCTGACCAACACCGGGACCATCCAGTCCCTGAACGCCATCAACGATACCAGCGAGGGCGTCACGGTCGGCGGCGGCACCATCATGAACTCGGGCACGATCCTGGGCACGGTCAACGGCACCAACAACGGCACCGGCACGGGCAAGGGCATCACGATCCTCGGCATCGACAGCGTCAACCCGATCACCGCCATGTACGGGAACACGGTCATCACCAACAGCGGCACCATCCGGGGCACGACCAACTCCGGGATCACCATCGGCTACAGCAGCACGACTCCGGTGACCGCGAGCGGATTTACCTCTACGATCAACAACCTCCCGGGCGGCACCATTGAGGGCGGCGGCGCGACGGCGGCGGCGATCCAGACCGGCCCGGACAACGACACGATCAACAACTCCGGCGCGATCATCGCCGACAGCAGCAACCTCGCCATCGACATGGGCGCGGGCAACAACGCGCTCAACATTACCGGCGGCAGCGCGTCCATCACCGGCAACGTGTCCGGCGGCACGGGCGGCACGAACGCCCTGACTATCAGCCCCGGTAGCGGCAAGACTTTCACCTATTCCGGCAGCTTCTCGAACTTCGTCACCGCGCAAATACAAAGCGGCCGCGTCACGTTCTCCGGGGCCAGCACCTACACGGGCACCACGACGGTTGCCAGCGGTGCCACGCTGGTGGCGAATACTCCCACCGCAGCTGGCAGCGCCACGGGCAGCGGGGCCGTGACCGTCCAGAGTGGCGGCACGCTCGCCGGTACGGGACAAGTGGCAGGCAGCGTCACGCTGGCGGGCGGCGGGAGTCTTTCTCCCGGCGATAACGGGGTAGGCACCCTGAGTCTGGGGTCCAATCTGAGCGTCAGCAACGGTTCCTCGCTCAACTACGAACTCGGCGCGGACGAACTGCATTCCGACCGGCTCACGCTGGCGGGGACTCTCGCGTTCAGCGGTTCGGGTCAGCTGACGTTCAACCTGACTGATGATGGCCTCATGCCCGGCACCTACGACCTGATCGACTTTGCATCGAGCACCGGATTGACGATTGCCAACCTGGGTTTCGGCACCGTACCGAGCGGCTTTTCCGGCACGTTCGTTTTGACAGGCACGGAGATTTCGGTGGTCGTCAACGCGGTGCCTGAGCCTTCCACCTGGGCAATGTTGGTAGCAGCGGCAGTTATCCTGCTTGCTTGGCAACGCCGGGCGCAAGCAGGGGCGCGCAACTAACTCAAACGCCCGCCAGTGCCAAGTCCGGACGAACCGGAACGGCTGCCGGGCGAGCGGTGGAGGCAATGCGGTTGTAATGCGAATCGCGCTGCATGGGCACGCGCCCCGCCTCGCGGATTGCCGTTTCCAGGCTGGCCACGGTTTGCCCCTTCCCGGTTTTTGCCCCGGCCATCTGGAAGATTTTTTCCTCCATGATCGTGCCGTGCAGATCGTCCACGCCGTAGCCGAGCGCCACCTGCGCCAGCGGCAGGCCCATTGCTACCCAGTAGGCCGTGATGTGCTCGAAGTTATCCAGATAGATACGGCTGACCGCGAGGTTGCGCAGTTCGTCGAAGCCGGTGGTGTGCGGTAATTCTCGCAACTCGCGGGTGACACCCTCCGGCACAAACGCGAACGGGATAAAGCCGGTGAAGCCATGGGTCTCGTCCTGCAATTCACGCAAACGCCGCAGGTGATCCACGCGCTGGGCCATCGTCTCGACGTGTCCGAAAAGCATGGTGCAAGTGCTTCTCCCTCCCATCTGATGCCAGGTGCGGTGCGTGTCCAGCCATTCGTCGCCGGTTTCCTTACCCCGGCAGATGCGGTCGCGCACACCTTGGTCGAAAATCTCCGCGCCGCCGCCGGTCAGCGACCCGAGACCCGCGTCCCGCAGCAAGGTCAGCGTTTCCACCAGCGGCAACTTGAAGACCCGTTTGGAAAGATGCCGCACCTCGACCGCCGTGAAGCATTTCAGATGCAATTCAGAATCAAGCGCCTTCAAGCTGCGCAGCAAATCGAGATACCACTCCCCGGGCAGCGAGGGGTGCAGTCCGCCGACCATGTGGACCTCCGTGATCCCTTGCGCCAGCGCACCGCGCACGGTTTCGACGATTTCCGGGATGCCATGCTCGAAGGCGTGGGCATCGCGTTTCCGTGCCGCAAACGCGCAGAATTGGCAAGACAGCAGGCAGACGTTTGAATAGTTGATGTACCGATTGAGCAGGTACGTGGCGACATTGCCATTCTTGCGTTCGCGCACCAAGTCCGCCATCGCCCCGAGGGTATTAAGATCGTGACTGGCATACAGCAGGTTGGCGTCGGCGTCGGTGATGCGCTCCGCCGCCGCGACCCTATCGTAAATCGGACGCAACTCCCGCGCGATTAGAGCCGCGTTCATACGCACCCCCTTGTGAAATTTTTCACAAGCAAAACGTCGCATAGCTTCGGACGATTGCAAGGGGCACGACCCCACGATTGAACAGCCGGTCGCTTGCTCCATTCGGAAATTTGAGCATCGTGCGTGGACCTGCGGGAAAGATGACGCGCAACTTCCGCCCGAGGGACGTGTTGAACCGTGCATGTCCATGGTTGTTGTGCGTCCGAACGCTTTTTCCTGCATGGAAGCTTTTCCTTCGCCGTCCAAGCCAGAGCGGGAGGAGTTTTCCATGGCGGTGGCAAAAACGGACGGCGCGCCCAACGCAACGCTCACCGCCGACGAGCAGGACATCATCTGGATGATGCGGGTGCGCCACGGTGACCGGGCGGCATTCGCTGAATTGGTCGAATGTCACCAACAACGCGTCGTTGGCACGGTGGCCCGGATGCTCGGGATCGCCGAGGCCGAGGACATCGGCCAGCAGGTGTTTCTGCGGGTCTGGAAATCAGCCGCGCGCTACGAGCCAACCGCCAAATTTACCACCTGGCTCTATACGATTACCCGCAATCTGGTCTTCAACGAGCTGCGGCGTCGCAAACACCGTCCTGTGACCAGCTTCGACGCCGAGCTGCCCGGCGATCCAGCAGGCGGGAGAGATGATTCCTCGTCCCGATTCGAGGATTTCCACGCACCGTCGCCCGATGCCACCTTGCTTCAGGCCGAGTTGCAGGAAGCGATCACCGCAGCCATCGCCCAACTCCCCGAAGCGCAACGCATGACTATCATCCTGCGACGTTACGAGGAACTCTCCTACGAGGAAATCGCCGTGGTGCTCCATCTGACGGTGCCTGCCGTCAAAAGCCTGCTTTTCCGGGCGCGCGTGCTTCTGCGGGAGCGGTTAGCGCGATATCTGGAAACATGACCTCTCAGCGACGGGAAACCGGGTGTTTCCGTCCTTTCTACAAAACTCGACGCTTGCGTCTTGAATGTGCCGCGGGAGCCGTCATCATCCGTTGCGATGAGCACTGTGCGCACCGAGGAAATGATTTTGGCGATCCGCCGCACCCTGTTTGACGAACTGGGCGCGTTCCAGGGTCTCAACTTCGACGTGGCCCACTACCTCACGCCCATCCTTTCACGGGAGAACAACTTTTTCGTCCCCCGTTCACGCGCCGAGGTGGACCCCGGGTGCAAGCAAATCATTCCGTACGTCGTGCTTACCCATGCGGGCCGCGTCCTGCATTACGTGCGGGGCAAGAAGGGCGGCGAGCAACGGCTGGTCGCTAAAGGCTCCATCGGCATCGGCGGACACCTCAACGACGCCGACGAAAACCTGTTTTCCTACGACCAACGCTCTTACCTGGCGGGCGTCCGACGCGAAGTGGACGAGGAATTGATCGTGCAGAGTGGTTACCAGAACCACATCCGTGCCCTGCTCAACGACGATTCCACCGAGGTGGGCCGCGTTCACTTGGGCATCGTCCACATCTTCGAGTTGGAAAGCGCGACGGTGAGCAAACGCGAATCCGTCATCACCCAATTAGCTTTCTTGACGCCGGAGGAACTCCGCGCACGCCGCGACCAGTTGGAATCGTGGTCGCAGATCTGCCTGGACCAACTGGACGCTTTGCTGTCGCTGGAGAGAGCCTGACGACAGGGTTTCCGATCCCGCCAAGCCAGCGGTTATCTTATCCGGATTACCCGGGCGACCCCGCCCTCCGCAATCGTCATTCTGTAGCTGAGAAAGTCTCTGACGATGAAAACCTCCGGGTCTTGCACGGCACGGAAATAACGGTCTTCATCGGTGACTTTCCAGTGCTGACCGTTTTCCAGTACGAATATTTTACCGCTCTTCCAGCCGTTGACGGTTCCGACGATGCGGCTCTGGATCACTTCGGGCGGCCTGACCTTGTTTTCCTTGACCGCCTGATCAACGGCGACAACCTTGGCCTTTTCAACCGCTTTCTCCACCACACGCTGCGTGGCGCCGGTAAAGTATCCCCGCAGATAGCCGTCGAGTTTCTGCTGTTCCTCGGGCGAAAGTTTCGATAAACCAGACGCCGAATACTGCTCGGGAGTCAACGCCTGCTTCATCCCGGGGAAATCCTCCGCTTTCTCCGCAGCGGTCTGCGCCTTCGCCACGGTTCCCATCAGGGCTAAAACGACGGTCATTCCGACGAAGCGAAAGTGGATCAAAGAGCGGGCAAGGGAAAGGTTCATTTCAATGGCTGATCTCAGCCGAGGATAGCCTGGGAGTCAAGGCAAAGAAAAGCCTAGCCCCCAGATGCACCGTTTCCACGGAAGCATCCCGCATCACAAATATCTCTGGATAAGAAAAAAGAGGCCAGGCTTGCGCCTGGCCTCTTTCATTTGCACTGAGCCTTGTGATCCCGAACCTTAGAACTTCTTGGAAAGCACCACGTAGTACGAACGCTGGGCCAGATCATAAATCGATCCGTCCGTGTTCGACGCGTCGGGCGAGTTCTCGATCTGCGAGGGCCGTGCGTTGCTCAGGTTGGTGATACCAAACGAGATCTTCAGCCCATCCAACAGACGGGTGGTGAACATGCTCTTGGCCATCTCCTGGCTGGTAGCAACGGTCTTGCTGTCCTTGCCGTCCTTGCCGGATACCACCCGATCCTTGCCGTCCTTCGGCGCGGGAGGTGCGCCCGGGGACGGACGATTGAGGCCGAACTCGTAGGAGGCCAGCAGGTCAACCGTGAAGTAATCACGGATCTTGGGCAACTCGTGGTTCTTATCGAGGTTGTAGCCTCCGATGATTGGGCTCGGGTCGTAGACCTGCACACCACCGATGCTGTTCGCATCACGCAGGGACGGGATGTAATTCCCGATGGCGGAGATGGAGAACCCCTCGTACTGGTAGCCCACCTGAGGCGTCAGGTGGTACTGCTCGGTTTCACCCGCGAGACCGTTGTAGATCCCGATGATGTCATAAGACGGCAGACCCTTCAGGGTTTCCAGCTTGTACTGCAGGTAGTACGTGCCGTCGATGCCGACGGTGGCCGCACCGAATGCACCGAAGTCATGGGTGTAGTGAATCCCGAAGTCGAGACCACCGATTTCCTGGCGACCGAGGTTCTGCTCCGTGGTGCTCACGAAGTACTGCGGCAGGTTGTTCGCCAAGACTCCCGGAGCGGTGACCGTCGGTCCGTTGATGCTACCGAAGTGAACGAACGGCGCGAACACCGACGCGGCACCCAAACTATTGACGTTGGCGAGAGCCGTGGTCGGATCGATGGTGCCGATGAGGCGGGACTCCACCACATGGAAGAAGTCCAGGTTCGCGGTCAGGCCCGGCACCTGGTGGGGCGAGAGCACGAGTCCAGCCGTGTAGGTATCCGCGCGGCTGGCAGACAGATTCGGGTTAGACCCCGAAATCACCTGCGACTGCTCGGAACTGACGGAGCCAGGAAGCCCGCCCGCCCCTGTGAGGGTGACCGAGTTCGAGAAACCCGAGCTGCTAGGCCCTTCCGTTTGATAGAGCGTCGGAGCAATAAAGCTCTTAGAGAACGAACCGCGCAGAGCGACATCCTTGATCGGCAGAAGCGTGAAGCCCACCTTGGGCACCCAGACGCTGCCAGTGGTTGAGTAGCTCTCGTAGCGGCCCGCGCCGTCGATGTCGGCCTTGTAGAGGCCGGGAATCTTCATGTCGGGACTGATCAACGGGATCTGGACCTCGCTGAAAAGGGCGAACTCGTCGCGGCCCACGTCGATGTCACCGACCGGCACGCTGCCGACAAAGACCTCGGGGCTGTCGTTGAGCTTGAGCGTTTCATGGCGGTACTCACCACCTGCCGCGAAGCCGATCGGGCCGGCCGGCAGCGTGTACGGGAAGGCCGTGATCTTGCCATCCACACCCTGGAACTTCGTGAGGATGTACCGGATGTTGTCGCCCGTGAAGTTCGCGATGGAACCCGGGTTAGGATTGGCCGCGAAGAAATCCACCGCCGGTTGCAGGACGCCGCGCACCATGGAGTAGTTCCCCGCCGGGGTCAGCACGTTGCCCGCCGCATCGAAGGTGGCCGGCACCGCGACTCCCGCCGCGTTGTAGCCGCCCGCGATCGCGTCGTTCAGGTCTGACGCAATGACCAAGCCGGGATTCTTGGTGGTGGTTTCGTCACGGCTGGAATTGAGTGCCACCTCGTAGGTGACATCCTTGATGATGTTCCCCTTCAAACCGGCGACGATGCGGTAAAAGTCCGCATCGTTCCGGAAGACGCGCAGGGCATCCACGAAACGGTTGTTCGCGGTAGCGGAACCGATGTTCGCGGCGCTCAGCGTGCCGTTGAAAGGGTTGTACGGTGCACCCGCCGGGATGACGACGCCTTCCGACTCGTTGAGCGGCTGCGCGTTGAGGTAGTTCTGGCTGTAGTTGCTCGCGTAGAGGAAGTCCACGAAGGCCACCACCTTGTCGCCGATGAGCTGACGATCACCCGACGCGAACACGTTGAAGCGGTTCTGGTCGAGGGTCAGGTCCGTCGCGTTCGACAGGTTGAACCCGAGGCTAGCTCGCGGATTAGCCTGATAGGCTGCCGGAATCGCATTGCCAGGACCAGTCGGTAGCGGAATCGATCCGGGAGCCACGACATCGTTCGGGCTATTGACGCCCGGCAGCAGCGTGAAAAGACTATTGTCGAAACGGGCGACGCCGCCGTAATTCGTGGTGCCGAAGGCCACCTTGGAGTAGTCGCGGTCGCGGTCAAACAGGGGGTCCTGATTGACGTATTCCGCGCCGATCACGATGTGCGTTTTGTCGTCACCGAAACCGATGATACCGCTGAAGCGCTGGTCCTTCACGTCGCTCTTCTCCGTGAAGCCGTAGCGGGTGGAGAAGTCAACGCCCTGGAACTCCTGATCGAGGATGACGTTGACAACACCGCCGACCGCTTCCGTGCCGTAGATGGCCGATGCACCGTCCTTGAGGACTTCGATGCGCTTGACCAGGGCGGAGGGGAAGAGGTTAACGTCGGTAAAGGAGCTGCCGCCAGCCGCCGCCGCAGAGGCGTCGGTCAGGCGACGGCCATCGAGGAGGACTAGGGTGGGCAGGCCGTGGATCGAGACCTGCGAGCCACCGAGCGTGCTGCCGCTGGAGATGTCGGCGTTGGACGAACCCAGGTTGCCGCCGCCGGAGGAAATCGCCGGGTTGGACCGGGTCAACACGCTGAGCACGTCTTCCTGGCCGGTGCGGTCGCGCGTGGCTTGGTCAATCGTGTCAACGGGCGAGAATCCGACTTCTTCGGAAGTCGGAATGTTGGAACCGGTAATGGTCACGCGGTCGGCTTCCGCCGTTTCCGGCGCCTGCGAGGTGGTCGGGTTGGACACCTGTTGTGCGGCGACATTGCCCAAGGCCAGCAGCGAACTGCTCAGCCCCAAGGTCAATGCCAGCCTGGAAACGGGAAATTTCTTCCCGAGCAAGGATCGAATCATTGTGTGTAGTATCTGGTTTGGTTAAGGCGCTGTGCATTCCCGCAGACTTCCTCGAAATTCGTCGTTTGGCCCGAACCCCGGTATGCCTGCAAAGATGCCCATCGGTGTTGCAGGAGACCCGCAACGCTGCCGTGTTTAGTCTAAATCCCGAGGAACTGTCAAAATTATTTTACCAAAAACTTTGAACGGAGCACTCAGGGCAATGTCTAGGGCACTTTTCAAGGGCACTTGAATTGCTGATCGGACGAGGAGAAACCCCCGGTTTTCCTTACCACAACCGATAGCGGTGGAGGTAGATAGCTTCCACATTTCCCGAGCGGAAACCGCTTTTCCATGCCGGATCGGTGGATCACCATTCCTTTTTCACAAAAGATTCCGACCAAAAAAAGCGCGGGACAATCCGTGAGGATCGTCCCGCGCGTAATGTGCGAGAGCGGCAGTCTGGCGCCCCGGTGATTAAGCTTCCAACGCCGCCTGGGCGGCGGCAAGACGGGCGATGGGCACCCGGAACGGACTGCAACTCACGTAGGCCAACCCGAGGCGGTGGCAGAACTTTACGCTCGACGGTTCGCCGCCGTGCTCGCCGCAGATGCCCAGCTTGATGTCCGGGCGGGTCTGGCGGCCCTTCTGGACGGCCAGCTTCATGAGTTCGCCGACGCCGCTCTGGTCGATGGACGCGAACGGATTGACGGGAAGGATTTCCAATTCCGCGTAGTGCGGCAGGAAGCTGCCCGAATCGTCGCGGCTCATGCCGAGCGTGGTCTGGGTCAGGTCGTTCGTGCCGAAGGAGAAGAACTCCGCGCTCTTGGCGATCTCATCGGCGACAACGCAGGCGCGCGGGATTTCGATCATCGTGCCGACCAGGTAGTCGATCTTCTTGATTTTCTTTTCCTTGGCGACCTCGGCGGCGACCTGATGGACCACGTCGATCTGGAGTTGCAACTCGCGGGAGAAGCCCACGAGCGGAATCATGATCTCGGCCTTCACCTTGATCTTCTCGCTCATAACCAGCGCGGCGGCCTCGAACACGGCGCGCGCCTGCATCTCGCTAATCTCCGGGTAGCTCAGACCCAGGCGGCAGCCGCGATGGCCGAGCATGGGGTTGAACTCGTGGAGTTCATGGACGCGGGCGGCGATGGTTTCGGGGTCAACGCCCAGCTTTTTGGCGAGGTCCTTCTGCGCCGCTGCGTCGTTGGGCAGGAACTCGTGCAGAGGCGGATCGAGAAAGCGGATCGTGGCGGGAAGACCTTTCAACTCGCGGAAGATGCCCGCGAAGTCGTCGCGCTGGTAAGGCAGGAGCTTGGCGAGCGCAGCTTTGCGGGCCTCGGTGGTGGTGGCGAGGATCATCTCGCGCATAGCGTCGATGCGGTCGCCCTCGAAAAACATGTGCTCGGTGCGGACCAGACCCACGCCCTGCGCACCGAACGCGATGGCGTTGGCCACTTGGTCGGGGGTGTCGGAGTTGGTGCGGATTTGCAGCTTGCGGAAGCTGTCGGCCATCTTCATGAGGGCGTCGAACTCCTGGTAGGCGCGGCTCTTTTTGCCGTCGAGCGTCTTGGCGACGAGCACCTGGACGACCTCGGACGGAGCGGTCTTCACTTCCCCGGCGAAGACCTCGCCGCTGGTGCCGTCGATAGAGATGAACTCGCCCTTGTTCAAGACCGTGTCCCCGGCGGTGACGGTCTTTTTGGCGTAGTCGATCACGAGGTTCGACGCGCCGCAGACGCACACCTTGCCCATCTGCCGGGCAACGAGCGCCGCGTGCGACGAGACGCCGCCGCGCGCCGTCAAGATACCCTCGGCGGCGATCATGCCGCGCAGGTCTTCCGGGCTGGTTTCAACGCGCACGAGCACGACTTTCTCGCCACGGTGGGCCATTTCGACGGCTTCCTCCGCGTTGAACACGATCTTGCCGCTGGCCGCGCCGGGACCGGCGGGCAGACCCTTGCCGATGACCTTGGCGCCCTTGGCCGACTCGCGGTCGAAGATCGGCGCGAGAATCTGGCTGAGGCTGTCGGCGGGAATGCGCCTGACGGCGTCCTCCTTGGAAATGAAACGCTCTTTCACCATCTCGACGGCGATGCGGACCGCCGCCATGCCGGTGCGCTTGCCGTTGCGGGTCTGGAGGATGTAGAGGCGACCATCCTCAATGGTGAACTCCAAGTCCTGCATGTCGCGGAAATGTTTCTCCAGCGTGTCGCGGACCTTGAGAAGCTGCTTGTGGCTGGCGGGCATCTGCTCGGCCAGCTTTGCGACGGGCTCCGGGGTGCGGACACCGGCGACCACGTCCTCGCCCTGGGCGTTAATGAGGTACTCACCGTAGAACACCTTTTCGCCCGTGGCCGGATCGCGGGTGAAGGCGACACCGGTCGCCGAGCTTTCGCCCATGTTGCCGAAGACCATCGTCTGCACGTTGACCGCCGTGCCCCATTCGGCGGGGATGCCGTACTTGCGGCGGTACACGATGGCGCGGTCGTTCATCCACGAGCCGAACACGGCACCCACGGAGCCTTTGAGTTGTTCGCGCGGGTCCTGCGGGAAGCTCTTGCCGGTGCGCTCTTTGATGAGGTCTTTGAACGCTTGAACGAGCTTCTTGAGCGTCTCGACATCCATGTCGCTGTCCAACTCGACGCTCGCCGCGTGCTTGATGTCCTCGATGACGGTCTCAAAGGGTTCGTGGTCCTCGCCGGGACGCTTCTGGACGCCCATGACCACGTCGCCGTACATCTGGAGAAAGCGGCGGTAGCTGTCGTAGGCAAAACGCGGGTTCTGGGTTTTCTCGGCGACGATTTCGACGGTGGTGTCGTTCATGCCGAGGTTGAGGATCGTGTCCATCATGCCGGGCATGGAATCACGGGCACCGGAGCGCACGGAAAGCAGGAGCGGGTTTTCGCTGCCGCCGAGCTTCTTGCCGACGGATTTCTCGATCTTGGCGAGCGCCTTTTCGATCTGCGCGTCCAACTCGGGCGGGTAGGTCTTCTTGTGGTCGTAGAAATAGGTGCAGACCTCAGTCGTGATCGTGAAGCCGGGAGGCACGGGCAGGCCGATGCGGGTCATCTCGGCGAGGTTGGCACCTTTGCCGCCGAGGAGCGGCTTCATGGAGCCGTTGCCGTCCGCACCGCCGTCACCAAAGTAATAAACGTACTTGCCGGACTTCGCTTTCACTGAGGACGGGGCAGCGGCTTTCACCTTCGCGGACACCGTCCCGGGCGACTTCTTCGCGGCGGCGCGACCGGCGGCGGCAGCCTTGAATGCCGGACGGTCTTCCTGCTTGGCCGTCTTGATCGGCTTGGCGGCGACGAGCTTGCCGTGCGGACGCGCGGGCTGCTTGCCAGCGGCTTTGATGGCCAACGACGAGCCTTTGGCGGCGGGATTGCGCGGCGGCATGGCTGGTTTTACGGCGCGGCCTTTCAGAGCCTTGACCGGAGTGGAGCGGGAACGAGCGACGGGTTTTTTGGTTGGCATGACAAGAGTCTGTGAGAACAGAAAAGCAAAAAGGCGGATGGCGAGCTTATCCGCGTCGGCCGGGGTGTCAACGGTGCGGTGCGGGCAATTTGCACGGTGGCCACCCGGCACCGTCAGGGTTTGCCCCGTGCAAACGCCTCGGCGCGATCCACGTCGTCATAATAGGACTTCGTCTGGTAGATCGGCTCGAAGAAGGAATCGTGCGTGCTGTCCGGCGCGAAGGCCCCCGGCGCGTGGTGCGCGCCCATCGTGTACTCGTGCGAGTTGAAATCGGTCTTCGGATCGAACGCCACCCCGTTAAAGGCACTCCCGCCCAGCAGGAACACCGGCACCGCCCACAACCGCCGGTCCCACATCGTGCCGTCGTCCTTGGTGCGGAAGTCCTCGGCGGCTTTC
>CAXSED010000025.1:0-10004 GCA_964236475.1 uncultured Chthoniobacterales bacterium | reverse complement strand
CCGCCGGTCCCACATCGTGCCGTCGTCCTTGGTGCGGAAGTCCTCGGCGGCTTTCCTGGCCGCGAGCACCGCGCCCACCGATTGCTCGGCGGCGACCTCGGCGGCACGGCGGCGGTACACGAACTCGCCGGGTTGTGCTGCCACCGCCGGGCTGGAGGCGATCCTGGCTTGAAACTGCTGGACCCGATGCGCCTCGGCCTCACGCCGGGCTTGCTGGGCCTGCGCGGCGAACTGCGCCTGCTCCCGCGCCTGCGCCGCCTGGAACGCCGCCGCTTTCCCGGCGTCGTAATGGTACTGCCGCCGCACCGGCTCGGGCAGGTCGGTGAAGAGGACCTTGGCCATGCCGGTCGCGTGTTCCCAGACGACGCCGTCTGGCTCCACGCGGACCAGTCGCACCTCGCGGTAGGTCGTGCCCGCGAGTGTGGTCACGTCTTCCGCTCG
Organism: uncultured Chthoniobacterales bacterium; assembly: GCA_964236475.1. GTDB lineage: Bacteria > Verrucomicrobiota > Verrucomicrobiia > Chthoniobacterales > SZAS-18 > CAHJWO01. The sequence continues at coordinate 9,563 of CAXSED010000025.1, read as the reverse complement.
TGCCCGCCCCGGCAAGGAGAGCATCACGAGGACCGCGACGGCAGCACCAGACAGGGAGCGGCGAGTAGGTTGGAGGTGATTCACATGGCCTTGGACTCCAATTAGTTCGCAGGTGTTGCATGATTTTTTGGTCGGCGAACCACCTGGCGACAAGCATCCCGGCATCAGGTTTTGATTAAGCTATTCTATAGTAGATACTTACAACATGCACTTACCCAAAATAGGATGATTAAATTGCACGGAACCCTATTCAGGGTCGTACCGGCAGATCGTGGAACGACCCCGGTGGGAGGAAGCCGGGAGCGGCGGCCCGTCATCGACTACTTCGCGGCCCCGCATGCCCTTGGACTTTTCGGGCGAACGCGAGCCCGGGCGGATTAGGATTGATCTCTGGCCGCGTGGACAGGAAAATGTGCGCGTTCCCCTGCCCGGCCATGAATCAACTCTTTTACGGCGATAATCTCCACGTCCTCCGCGCACAGATCGCGACGGAATCGGTCGATCTGATCTACCTGGACCCGCCGTTCAACTCGAAGCGCGACTACAATCGCTTGTTCGAAAGCCCGAAGCTCGTCCCGGCGACAGCGAGCGACTACAGCACCTGCGTGGGCGGACAGATACCATCTCGACGAGAGCATCCAAGCCAAAAATGTAATCCCTGACTTCGTTCCATGACTTATAACTTAACACTAAATCAGAAGCAGCTTGCTCGATGGATTGTCGAACGTATCCGCGAAGGTCAACTTAACGAAACTTTTCAAGTTCGTCTCGCTGCGCCCGGCAAGCTGGTATTCAAAAATTTCGAGGTGATTGAGGGTATTCATGGAGAGCTAGACTTCGCACAAGTCACGATGAGAACTTTCGAGGCTTTAGCGGCGGACAATCTAATCCTTACCGAAACTCAAGACGCAAATTACATTGGGTTGACAGGCCAGCAGCGATTTCTAATTGATCATACGTGGCTCGTCGTTACCGCAAGAGGACAATTATATAAAGCTGTGGAAAGTAATTTCGTTGAAGACTCACAGCCTGTCACACCGGTATCAACGCTCGCACATCCGCACCCTCCTGAAATCGCTCATTCGGTTGACCGTCTTCGGAAGCGCCATCCTGATCCAACAAAGCTTGGATTCTTGGTTATGCGGTTCACAGCAGCAAAACCATTTGAGCGGATTGTCGAGATCATAAAGAAGACAGCTGCAAGCTACGACATCGAAATTGTACGTGCTGACGAGAACGAATTTCATGCTGACCTCTGGGGCAACGTGCGAACACACCTTCACGGGTGTGGATTTGGGATCGCAGTCTACGAACGCATTGAGACCAACGAGCCGAATGCAAACGTGGGCCTCGAAGTCGGATACCTTATGGCCATGAACAAGCCGGTATTGCTTCTGAAAGATAAAACATTGCAGCCTTTACAGGCTGATCTCGCTGGAAAGCTCTACAAAACATTCGATCCCCATGCGCCCGAGGAGACGGTCCCGAAACAGTTGATTAAGTGGTTGGAGGATAACGGCATCATCGTCCCGACCCAAAGCTAACGTGGGAAAACTGTAGTGAAAAGGGCGCGGACAAAGGCGTGGACGGCATCAAGTTCTTCCGCGACCTGGACCGCAAGGAGCCGCGCAAGGTGGTCGTGAGCGTCAAGAGCGGCAAGCTCAAGGCCGACGACGTGCGCGCCTTGGCCAGCGTGCGCGGGCAGCAGGACGCGGAGATCGCGCTGCTCGTCACCCTGGACGAACCGACCAAGGGAATGCTGTCCGACGCGGCGGCAGAGGGCTTTTACACCAGCCTCTCAGGCAAGAAGTATTCGCGCGTGCAAATCCTGACAGTCGCCGATCTGCTCGACGGCAAGGTCCGCGCCGAACACCCCGATTATGAGCCGGACCTCAACTTCAAGAAGGCCAAGGCCGAGACCGGCGATGATCAGACGACGCTGTTGTAGAGACGGCGGCTGAGCGCCGGGCTTACCGGTGGTCGACGGGCGACGGGCCGACGTTGATCTGCGCGGTGTAGACCATGACGGGGTAATGCACCGCGTCGACGCCGTCGTGCAGGCCCGCCGTGCGGTCGAGCTGCGGGACGGGAATCCACAACCGACCGTCGGCGGTGATCCACAGGGCGTCGGGCCAGTTGAGGATCTTCGGGTCGTAGAGGAAGAGAATGACCTTGCCGTTGGGCAGGATCTTGTCGATGCCGCTCTGGTTGACGTTGGTGGCGTACATGTTGCCTTGGGCGTCGATAGCCGAGCCGCCGGTGCTGCCGATCTCGGCGTGCTCGTAGACGTGGGTAGCGCGCTCGGCGTCGGAGAGGGTGGCGTCGTTGAGGTACTGCACTTCAATGGCTGAGACCGGGCCGCTGGCAGGCTCGAAGTAGAGCGTCTTGCCGTCGGGGGTGACTTCCAGTTGGTCGGCGTGGAAGTAAAAAAGCTCGCCTCTGGCGGTGATGACGGCGTGGCCGGAGGCGAAGATCGGGCGCAGGGCGGTGGTGGACGGGTCCTTGTCGAGCACGCGGTACATGGTGCCGTCGGTCAGGTGGACGACGATGAGTCCGGGGCGACCGGCGTCGGTGAGGTAGGCGTAGTCACCGTCGAAGCGCACGTCGTCCACGAAGCTGTTCTTGTGGATGACGGAGTCGAAGTAGTAAACGTGGGTGACCGCGCCGGTGGCGATGTCGAAGCCGAGGAGCTTGGCGGCGTGGGGGATGGTGTTGGTCTCGCCGATGCCGTGACCCACGTCCACGACCCAGAGGGTGCCGTCGAGGCCGAAGCGCAGGGCGTTGACGTGGACGAACTTGCTGGAGGCGTCGCCGGCGGTGTACTGACTGAAGGCGGCGTCGGGGAACGGCACGAGCGCGCCGTTGACGTACTCGGCGACCTCCGGGAGCGCGTCCTGGCCGGTCTGGCGCTGGATGACCATGAAAGTGCGCTTGGCGTCGGGCGTGAGGGTGACGCCGTTGGTGATGGCATTGTCCGGCAGTGTGATGACGGGCGTGAGCGTGGCCTGAGCCGTGGCGGCAGTAGGATCGACGACCTGCGCGCGGGTAGCGGCCACGGAGGCCAGCGAGGCGAGGACGAGCGCGCGGATGAGAGATGGCAGCAGAGTTTTCATCGGGAATGGGACGTTTAGAATTCTATTCGTCGGATGTCGGGATCCAGGCGCGGGAAATTTGTCGGCGGCGCGGCGCGAAAATTCGTGACGGCCCACAGGCGACGGGTAGAGCCGGACGTGGTAAATTCCTGCGACGCATCCCCATGAAGAAGCCTTTCGACGAACCTGAACCGCCCGACACGCCTTTCGACATTTCGCTGCGGCCCCCGGCTTTCAGCGAGTTCGAGGGGCAGGACAAGGTGCGCGAACGGCTGGAATTGCTCGTCGCCGCCGCCAAGGGGCGCGGGGATGTTTTGGAGCACGTCTTGTTGTCCGGCCCGCCCGGATTGGGGAAAACGACGCTGGCCTACATCATCGCGCAGTCGATGGGCACGAACATCAAGAGCACCAGCGGGCCGGTGATCGAAAAGGCCGGAGATTTGGCCGGATTGCTGACGACCTTGGAGCGCGGGGATTTGCTGTTTATCGACGAGATTCACCGGCTCCAGGCGACTATCGAGGAGTATCTGTATCCGGCGATGGAAGATTATAAGCTGGATATTATCATCGACCAGGGGCCGAACGCCCGGAGCGTGCGGCTGAATCTGCCGAAGTTTACCTTGGTGGGTGCCACGACCCGCTCGGGCATGATCTCCGCGCCGCTGCGCTCGCGCTTCGGGATGGACTGCCGGTTGGATTATTATTCGGCGGAGCACCTGGCGCACATCGTCGAGCGGAGCGCGGGCTTAATTGATATTGAGATGGATGCGCCGGGGGCCATGGAGATCGCGCAGAGAGCGCGAGGGACGCCCCGGATCGCAAATAATCTGCTGAGGTGGGTGCGGGATTTCGCGCAGGTGCGGGCGGACGGAAAGATCAATCGTGAGGTGGCGGATGCGGCCCTGGCCATGCGGGACATCGACGCGGATGGGTTCGACGAAATGGACAAACGCGTGATCGAGGCGCTCATCCACAAATTTGCGGGGGGTCCGGTGGGGTTAAGTTCGCTGTCGGTGGCGGTAGGTGAGGAAGCGGGCACGCTGGAGGAAGTCCACGAGCCGTATCTTATCATGCAAGGATATCTGAAGCGCACGCCGCAGGGACGCGTGGCCATGCCGAAAGCGTACCAGAAACTCGGGCTGAAGCTGCCGGTCGGCAAGGGCGGCGGCGGACACCCCGAGTTGTTCGACTGAGCGCGCGGAGCAGGTAAACCTGGCGTCTCTTGCATGTCTTGGCGTGGCAAATTTCCTGGAAGCTGGCGGCGACACTCTGGCTGTCGCTGCTGGCGGCACGAGTTGTCTCCGCCCAACCGGAGCCGGCCCGGTAGCCGCTCATCGTCGCGGAAAAAGGAATAGCCATCAGGGATGGAGACGCGGCGGCGATCCAGCGGCTCTTGCCCCCGCAGGTAGCGCGCCCCTGGCTGATCCGGGTGACCAGGGCGTGGTTCGCGGCCCCACCCGCGCGGAGTTGCGAGGTGTACCTATGGCCCCGGGTGCAAAACGAGCGGCGGCGACGCGGGGATTTCCTGCGTGGCGGCTACGGCCCCGCCACACCGGGGGCGAAATCTGGCTGGGGACCCGGAATCTCCCCAGGAAAGCTACGCACAGGTCCCGCCGCCGGAGCAGCGTTTCGGTCCCATCGGAAGTTCACGCCCCGGCCCGTTGGACGCGCCGTTTGCGGTGTCGGGAACGGTTTCCGACCAGGACATCGTGGCCGCCGTGGACCTGGTGCGAGCAGAGCCGCCGGAAGACCGGTCGTCGCCAAAGCTCACCCGCCTCCCGGACGGTCCGAACGGGGAGAAGCTCACGTCGTTCGACCCGGGACTTTTATCGTCCGTGGATCACGCGCTGCCCATTTACAGACTCGCAGTGACGCTCTTGACGCGTTGCTGGCCACGCCTATCCACCGGCACTGCCAGCCGGTCAAGCGTGCCATCCGTCCGCCAGAAGTTGTAACGGTCATCGATGTTTTGCCACTTGCCGTAGCATTTGGGCACCTCGCGCCACTGTGAGCCTGTGCGGAGCCACCAGAAAATACCGTTGAGCCATAGTGCGGTGGTCGTTCCAGTGTCCGCCGCGTTTGCCCCGGGCGGCAGCAGGTCCTCAATCTCGGCAAATTGCCGGTCGGTCAATTCGTAGCGGCGGATCATGTCGCCCAGCTTGCCACCTGCCGAAAGCATCCATCAGACAGAACCTAGTGATCCCACCACTCGACGTATCCAATGCCCGGAGAAAGAATCAGAATTGGCTTGAGTTGCGCTAGAGGCTATTGTAGCGTCAGGGCTCGCTGTTGACAGCAGCTCGCAACCGAATATAAAAGTATTTGTTAGAAGCAGTTCCAGCATAGATGGTGCGTTTTTATCACCTTTATCCATGCCAACGTAGCACAGTGGTAGTGCAGCTGATTCGTAATCAGCAGGTCATGGGTTCGAATCCCATCGTTGGCTCTCTAGCTAATCAGCTTGCAAGCAAGTATTTAGAAATCCGCGCAGGAGCGATAATTTCGGAAGTTTAATCGCCGCTTCCCGTAAAAACCCCGAATAGATTTTCTTGATGGGTTTAGGAGCCTTGGATCATCAATCAGTGTTCCGCCCGGCGTAGTCAAATCCGTTTATGCCCGTGGGCGGAGTCTGCCAAAGGATTGGGCAACCGGCGGGAGCATCAGGATTTGCCAGAGACAGGAGCGTCAGTGTACGTGGGCGCTCTCCCTCGCCTTCACGCGGGTTCCGACTGGTGCCGCTGGCGTCGGCCTGTTCAAGGATAAATCCGGCATAAATGGGCGTGCCGCCCACCGCCAGCAAGCCAGCGGATTTTATTCCTTTTCATTCTTTGAGCAGGACCACCGCTGCGCTGGCCGAGGTCTCTATGGGATGGCTTTTATTGACGGAATGTCCTAGCAGTTGGTAGTAAATATTGTTGACAGGGTTATTTTTCCTGTCAAAGTGCGGGTAGATAGACATCATTTCCATCTACCGGAAGTTTCCCACGCAGGAAAGCTGCCTCGCTCATTTGGAGGCTGTTAAGTGGAAGGGCAAGCCGACGTGCCCCTACTGCAAGTCGCAGAGTTCGACGGCAGTTCCCAAGGAACACCGCCACCATTGCAACATCTGCAATACGAGCTTTTCCGTCACGGTTGGCACCATCTTCCACAATACGAAGATGGATTTGCAGAAGTGGTTTCTGGCCCTGTCGCTGATCTTGAATGCGAAGAAGGGCATCTCTGCCCGCCAGCTTGGCCGGGACTTGGAAGTTCATCGCAACACCGCTTGGTATGCAGCGATGCGGATTCGGGTCGCCATGATCGACCAGGGCGAGCTTTTGAAGGGCGTGGTAGAGATGGATGAGACTTACATCGGCGGCAAGCCACGCAAGGGCACCGGTGAGAAGCTAAAGCGCGGACGCGGGACGAAGAAGGTGCCGGTTGTCGGCATGGTGGAGCGTAGCGGCAAGGTTGTCGCGCGGGTCTGCAAAATTCTCACGGCAAAGAAGCTGACCCGGCTCATCCGCCAAAACGTCAACATCGCCGAATCCCGGCTGGTGACCGATGAATTCAAGGGCTATGCCAAAGTAGCGGCCATCATGGAGCATTCGGTGATTAAGCACGCCACGGCTTATGCGGACGGTCCGATCAATACGAACTCCATTGAGAGCTTCTGGAGCCTTTTGAAGCGCGGCATGGTCGGCCAATATCACAAGGTCAGCATTGGCTACCTGCAAGCTTACGTGACCGAATTCGCTTTCCGTTACAACAACCGCAAAAACCAAGACGTGTTTAACCTCACGATCAGCCAAGCATTAGGAGCAACCGCATGAACGAACCGACGCCTCAGAAGTCCCTACGTGCCAAGTACGAAAGCTTTCTCGTGATTGGCGAAATGAAACTAGCGTGTGCCGTCCTAGAGGATGGCACCAGAGTTTTATCAAAAGCGGCGATTTTCAGAGCGTTCAAGCGCACTCGAAGGGGACGCGCAAAGCACGATCCCGCACGCGTGCCCGGGATGCCCAGTTTTGCCGATGCAAAAAACTTTAAACCATTCATCGACACTGAGTTACCTGGTGTGCTCCAGCCCGTCACTTATCTAAACAAAAAAGGGTTGCAAGTCCAAGGTTACCAAGCAGAAGCATTGCCCACTCTCTGTAGGGATTACATGCGTGCAGCGGTCGCAGGAGTCTTGAATAGACAGCAAAAAGAGAACGCCCGCGTCGCTGAAAGCCTGAATCAAGTTTTTGCGAAATTGGGCATCGTTGCTTGGATCGATGAAGTGACGGGATATCAGTACGTGCGTGACCCGGCGGCACTGTCTGGCCTTGTGACACTCTACATCGCAGAGGAACGCCGCCAATGGCAGAAGGAGTTCCGCGATGAGTTCTACTTTCACCTGAACCGAATTCATGGCCGTAGCACGGTCAATCTGAAGGATCGACCAGGCTACTTTGCTCACTTCACTAATAAATACATCTATGAGCCTTTAGAAGAAGGCCAGGTGCTACGGGAATTGAATAAAGTGAATCCGATTCAAGCCAACGGGCATCGAAAGGATAAGCAGCACTCTCACACTACGGGTGACTACGGCATCCTCAAAGTCCGCGAACGAATTGAGGGAACTCTCATTTGCATGAAACTGGCTACAACAAAGCGAAAATTTGTCAGCCTCTACGCCCGCGCCTTCCCGCCGAAAAACGGTCATCAAGGCGATTGGATTGACGAATCAGACTAAATCGCACTACCAACTGCTAGGACATTCCGAAAAGAAAAATGGCGTTTCAATGCGAAAGCTCTGCCCACTGATTTCCCCGATGAGTTGCTCTAGCAAACACAGGGTCTGCGGACGCATCGCGCTGCTGACTTCCCAACCGCTCTGCGTCTCGTCGAAGGGTAAACCCAGCGCCCCCAGCCCATTCTCATAGATAAAAAGCGCCTCTGCGCCCAAATGCAGGGCTGTGATGGCTCCCAAGCTCGCATGCAGGATAATCCGGCTGCGCTGACTGGACTCCAGTCGAATCTTGGGCTGGTTTTTAGACCGGTCAATAACCCCATAAGGTACGCGCACGTGATGACCATGAGTCCGCCGCTCCGCGAGCAGCAGCGCAGCCTGCCGGGTTTGGTCCGCGCACATTTGCGGATGCGTATAGCCGGAGACGAGCACGTGAGTATACGCTTCGTCTTCCATCTGCACCGACGCGCCTGCAAAGCTGTCGAGGCCATCGCTGAAGAGTAGCACCTTTGCAGGTTTCGATAACGCCAAGTCGGGCAGGTAGTCTTGGACAGCGGCAGGACGCGGCGGTTCGTGAAACGACGTGAACTCCAGCGTCCAAATGTCTCCACAAAGTCTCCACAACAGTTCCTCCAGCAATTGCGCCGCCCGGCCACGCCATACGCCGGGTCGCCGCACGGCCAAACGCAGTCGCAGCCGTCGTGGCAGCGGGAGGGAGGTGTCGTGCCGGTCGGGATGGCGGCGCGGCGCGAAGCGATCCGCGCAGTACAGGGCAGTCGCTATCTCTACCAGGTCAGCTAATTCGGGCCGTAAGTGTCGGCAGAACGTAACACCGATGCGCTCGTAACGATTGTAGAACTCCCGTGGTCCGCAGTTCTGCTGTGCGTCGCTGACGCGAAAGCGGCATTCCCGGCGGAACGCATCCGCTTGAAACTGAAACTTGTACTCTAAAGCTTTGGGCAGAGGCAGGCTCATAGTACGGTAACAGGCATTAAATCAACGCTTCTTCGAGGCCAGTCGGCGAGTTGATGTCCACCGAGATTAATAGATGTGCCGCCACCGGTGGTCGGCCAGTGGCAGACGATTGCGCATCATCAAGCCATTGGCCGAGCTGCGCCTCGCAAAGTCCAAAGACGGTCTCTTGACGTGCCAGCGCACCCATCCGACCAAGACCTAGGTGCTTCCGCGCGAGCATTTCCGATGGTTTGAAATGCAGCCGATCCACTAGCCAACGTCCCAGTCGGGCTTGGCATTGCGCGCGGAAGACGACGGCGTCAACCGCTATTCCGTCCGCCAGATACTCGAGGGCCAGCCCTTCAACCACTCGGCGGGTCTCGTGCGTCGTCAATTGATCGGCATATTGCTTTTCAAGCACGTCCAAATAGCCGCCGACCATTTGCTCGCAAACACGGGGATCAGTGGTGGCGAACAAGCCTTCTTTGTGTTCTGCAAGGGTGCGGAGGGTTGCCGTCACCATTTTGCCCAGCGCACCAACGCGATACTCTCCCCGAAGTGCCCTTTGCGTAGCGGTCAAAATTGCCGCCGCCTCTTCTTCCACTGGGCCGCCAGCGAAGGCAATGTTGAAAGCTTTGCAAAAGCCTAGGACCCGTCGCGTTTGATAAAGATCTCCATCCGAAGCCATACAGCCGCATGGCCGACATTTTGACACTACACAAAATAAATTATAATTTTCTTTAAAAAAGGGTAGTGGTTTTCTGTAAGTGACGGGTCGAGTTTGATCTGCTATGACCGGCGGG